>NZ_JAPZSS010000157.1:0-67948 GCF_027532015.1 Microcystis sp. LE19-131.1A
AAATTCTCTCTAGCATTTTCTGGCTCTCGGGGTTTAGGTCTCTAATCAATCTCATTGTATTTTCCTGCTGCTTCGTTTTTTTATGTATTATACTTCTTAATTTTTTATTTGGGTAATTAATTTTGCATGACTACTTATCAACCTGATGAGTCTTGGCAAGATGTATCCCACTGCCATCAGGATTTTCATTATGAATCGCCAGAAGCTTTAATTAATGATATTCCCCATCAAGAATTAGGGTTTACGGGGTTAGGAAATGTGCATTTGTTGGCAGATTTACAAACGGGGCCAACCTGTGGTTACGAAACCATTGAAAATATTGTCCAGTGTTTTCATCCCGACATTACGAATAATTTCTCAGACCAACTGCAAATAGACTATCCCGGTCGAGGAGGTGCTTTAAATCCTGAAGATTATCAAGAAATTTTGAGTTCTTATGATATCCCCTCCCATTGGGCAAGTTTTGACCATCAGGAATTGGCTAATGCTTTAGATGAGAATCGTCCCGTGGTTTTTGTCGGAGATGCCCACGATTTAGACCCGATTTCCTATCCCGATTCTCAATCTTGGCACGCGATTACTTTAACCGATGTTAGCCGAAATCTCGATGGTGACGTTATTGGTTATCGGGGGATTGATTCTAATTTTCCCTATGAGGAAAAGTTTTGGTCTTGTTCGCAAATTGAACAAGCAAATGAGCAGTTGACCGGGGAGGTTTTAATTACCGATAAACCGGCGGAAGCTTGGCCGTTTAAAACTACTTGAGCAAAGTTGATCTGGGAGAGGAAATCTTATGACTGCTGAAATAATGGGATTTTATGTTGTTAATGGGGTTATCAATTTAATTAATAGTCAATTGGCGAGACAAGCAACGGAAAAACTGGAAGATAAGCGACAGGAATTTCAAAAATGGCAACAATTAAATAATCAGGAATTTCAGCGAGAGCAATTTGAAAAACAGAAGCAATTGCAGAAAGAACTTGCTGAAGATAACCGTCAAACTCAGTTAAAAGTAGCCCTAGAACAACGAAATACTGCTCGTCAAGTTGTTCAAGATCAGAAATTATTTCAAAACTGGCCTTTGAGAATTGTTCCCGATCAAATTTTGAATGCTAATCATGATGAGAATTTACTTTCTCTGAGAATAATTCCCGCACCTCCTGTTATCGATTTTGATCAATTTGGTGGCAACAACAAAAGTTTTCCTAATATTGAAACTGGTTTAGCGCAAGGATTACGGGAATTTTTTAATCAACATTATTCTTTTCAAAGTACCGAAAGACCGATCGAACTAATTGATGGTGGATGGGATAGTAAACGCTATCATGGTGGTGCGGCTATTATAGGTCTTTTTGCCTTATTAAAATCTGAACCCATGTTAATTTTAGAGTCCCAAATTGATGGGGATTATCTTCATCTTAATGTGGGCTATTGGGGAGAAGGACAGCAAAAATATTTTTATCAATCGATTATTTCTAATCTTCCCTATCGAGAAGTTGTCTATGAATCTATTAAAATTAGAGCAAGACAATGGCGAGAAAAAAGAGAGCAACTGGCAAAACAATTAAATAAATCTTTGGAGGAAATTGATCGGCAATATGGGAGTGATAATGCCTTTAATTTGAAAATTTTACAAGACGAAGAAGCTCTCAAGAGTGCGGGAATCGATAGCAGTGATTTAGCGACTCAACCGTATAAAGTTACGGCTAAGGATTTTGAATATCTCTGTCAGTTTTTAGTCAAATGTCAATCACTGGTAGGCGGTTGGATTGCCGATATTCACTACCTAATTCATCACAATGTCCCGCCCATTTTGCCTAAGCTTATACCCGATTTAATGCGAGGTATTGATGATCCTAAGTTATTAAAGACTATCGTTTCTGGCTATCGTCAGGTTTATGAGGCTTTAGAAAATGAACGCCCCGCTTGGATGCCTGAATTAGCATTAGATTTAGCTGATAGTTTAACTGCTTTGCCTGATAAAAATTGGGCAAGAGAACAGCTAGATTATTCCGTTAAGTCTTGGTTGCGATTGCGGGGGATAAATCCTCCTAATAATTTAGAGCAAGCGATTAAAGCGATGAAATCTGTTGTTACCGTAGCAGATGAAGTGTATTTTAATAAATTACATCACTGTTTGGCAGAACTAGAAAGTCGTCAGCTTGCTACTCAAGTTAAAGGTTTATTGTCAGAACAATTGAGTGCTGAATCTTTTTACCAACGTAGCATTAAATTGCTGAATTCAGGTCAATTGCAAGAAGCTTTATCGAACCTTAATGCTGCGTTGGAACGTTATCCCAATCATTCTCAACTTAACCAACTCCGTCGTCAATTACCTAGTAATGCTCAATTTTTTGATTTTCAAGCTGTCACCGTCGATAGTCGAGGCAAGGAAGTCAAACGGGAAAAGAAACCAGCGCGGTATTTTACAGAAAACTTAGGCAATGGTGTCACCCTGGAAATGGTCGCTATTCCAGCAGGACAATTCAAGATGGGTTCACCCGATGGACAAGGAAATGATAACGAACGTCCCCAACATCTAGTGACTGTTCCTGCCTTCTTTATGGGCAAATATCCCATCACTCAGGCCCAGTGGAAAGCAGTGGCCTCCCTGCCAAAAATTGAACGTGACCTTAGCTTAAATCCTTCTAAGTTCTCTGGCAATAATCGCCCCGTTGAACAAGTCTCTTGGTACGCTGCAGTGGAATTCTGTATGCGACTCTCGAAAGCGACGGGACGAGACTATCGCCTCCCCTCGGAAGCGCAGTGGGAATATGCCTGTCGTGCAGGAACCACCACTCCCTTCTATTTCGGGGAAACCATCACCCCGGATTTAGCCAACTACAACGGCAATTCTATTTATGCTCAGGGACACAAAGGTGTTTATCGTCAAGAAACCACCCCTGTTGGTAAATTTCCCCCAAACGCTTTTGGACTGTACGATATGCACGGCAATGTTTGGGAATGGTGCGCCGATACCTGGCACGATAACTATAAGGATGCGCCGAGGGATGGCAGTGTCTGGATAAAAAATGGTGATGATAATCGTTCTCCATTGCGGGGCGGTTCTTGGTTCTACTATCCAGATTTCTGCCGTTCCGCTTACCGCGACTACTACAGCCGCCACGTCGCCCTCAACCGCAACAACGGTTTTCGGGTGGTGTGCGGTGCTGGGAGGACTTTGTAGCAGAAAAGAATTTAACTTAGTGTCAACAGACTTGCAAAAATTAGGTGGGCATTGCCCACCCTAATCTTAGGATGGCGGTTTGTAGGTAGAAGCAACGGATAATTCCTTTAATTGCTTCGCTGCCACTGTTGAAGGTGCAGAAGTGAGTAAACAACTAGCTTGCTGGGTTTTCGGGAAAGCAATCACATCGCGAATCGATTCTTCTCCTGCTAACAACATCACCAAGCGATCTAAACCGTAGGCGATGCCACCGTGGGGAGGGGTTCCGTATTCAAAAGCTTCTAACAAAAAGCCGAATTTATTATAGGCTTCCTCTGGGGATAGACCGATGGTGGCGAAGACTTTTTCCTGTACTTCCCGTTGATAGATCCGCAAACTGCCGCCACCGATTTCAATACCATTAAAAATCATATCGTAGGCTAGGGCGCGAGCCTGGGCTAGATCGTCTAAATCTTCGGGATTAGGGGCAGTAAAAGGGTGATGCAATGCTTCTAGGCGTTTTTCCTCGGCGTTGTATTCAAACATCGGGAAATCCGTCACCCAGAGGAGGTTGATTTTCTCCGGATCAATTAATCCCAATTGTTCCCCTAAAACTAAGCGTAGGCGGGATAGGGATTTATTGACTGTATCGGTATCTCCTGCCCCAAATAAAAGCAGATGCCCCGGTTTTGCACCAGTCTTCTCGATTAAAGCCTGTTTTTGTGCCTCTGTCAGGTTATCTTTAATCGCACCGATGGTATCAAAATCGTAGTCTTCGCGCACGCGGATATAGGCAATTCCCTTCGCCCCCGCATCGGTGGCTTCTTTGAATAAATCCCCACCCGGTTTGATTCTGACGTTAGAAATCGCCTCGTTACCGTTGGGAATCGGTAAAACTTTCACCGTCCCCCCACTAGCGATCGCACCTGAAAACACCTTAAATCCCGAATCGGCAAAAATCTCCGCCACATTGACCAATTCTAAGCCAAAACGGGTATCAGGGCGATCGATCCCATAGCGATCCATAGCCTCAGCATAGGTTAAACGGGGCAGGGGCAGGCTTATATCAATATTTTTGACTTTTTTGAAGATATGAGCGATTAAAGCCTCATTCAGGGCTAAAATCTCGCTTAAGGAGAGAAAACTCATCTCCATATCCAACTGAGTAAATTCCGGTTGACGATCAGCGCGTAGATCTTCATCGCGGAAACAGCGAGCGATTTGATAGTAGCGATCCATTCCCGACACCATTAATAATTGCTTAAATAGCTGCGGTGATTGGGGTAAAGCGTACCATTGGCCGGGGTTGACACGGGAAGGAACCAGATAATCCCGCGCTCCTTCGGGAGTCGATCGAGTTAAAATTGGCGTTTCCACTTCGATAAAATGCTGTTCATCTTCGAGAAAACGGCGCATTTCTTTGACAACTTGGTGACGTAGTTGTAAATTCTGACTCATACGCTCCCGGCGTAGGTCTAGATAGCGGTATCGCAAGCGCACATCTTCCCGGACCGATTCACTTTCGGAACTAGAGACGACAAAAGGCAGTTGTTTAGTAACCCCGTTGAGAATCTCGATGCTAGTGGCGTAAATTTCGATTTCTCCGGTGGCAATGCGCGGGTTAAGGGATTCGGTAGGCCTTTGACTGACTGTTCCCGTCACCTTGATGACATACTCGTTTCTGACGGTTTCAGCGATGGGGTAGGAAGCGGGGGTTCGTTGGGGATCACTGACGATCTGGACAATACCACTGCGATCCCGTAGATCAATAAAAATAACGCCACCGTGATCGCGACGGCGATCGACCCAACCGAAGAGGGTGACACTTTTTTCAATTTCGATCGCGCTAAGGTCGCCACAGTAGTGAGTTCGCATAGTCTAACTAGAGAATTACTTATATTACGAATGTAGTATAGAAAGGATGTGGCCAGAAAAAAATCAGACGGCCTTGCTTATTATGCCAGTATTTTGTCGCTTTTGTCCTCTTGTTTAGGGTATTTTTATGGTCTTCTAGTCCTCAGCTATCGGCTTTTCGCAGATGGGCTATAATCAACAAGGCTCCTCTAGCAGTTACCAATTTTGAACGATTAAAAACATGAATTGCTTAGAAAAAAAAATGGTGCAACTGTTAAGAGAACTCAGGGAAGATCACCATGTTTCAGGGGTAAAAGCAGAATTCGAGACGGAAGGAACCCGACTGACGGAAGCGATGCGGTTGAAAGAAATTAGTCTGAAAGCGGGGGTAGATTTTAATCTGAAAATCGCTGGTTGCGAAGCGATCAGAGATATCTTTGATGGGGTTAATTTAGGAGTTGATCGCTTGATTGCTCCCATGGTAGAAACAGCCTACGCTTTACAAAAATATCTGCGGGCAGCTAGGAGGGTTTTAGCTGATCAAGGGGTGGAAGATGTGGAGTTATTGGTTAATATCGAAACGATTACTGCCTGTGATAATTTTCAGGAAATGTTGGCGATTCCAGAGATAAAATCTCTCCATGGTATCGTCATCGGACGGATGGATTTAGCCTGTTCTTTGGGATTAACTCGCCGGGATGTGAATAGCGAGCAAGTTTTGGATATGGCTTTACCTTTGGCAAAAAAAGCTAAGGCTGCCGGTTTGACTGTTGCTATTGGGGGTGGAGTATCACTAGATTCTTTACCGTTTTTCAAAATGTTCTGCCAAGGACATTTTGACCGCTTCGAGACGCGCAAAGTTATCTTTGATTGTCCCCAAGCTTTGGATAATTTCAGTTTAGCTTTGCCAAAAGCGATCGAGTTTGAATTACTCTGGCTAGAGAATAAAAAAAATTATTATGGTGCTATTGTTCGTGAAGATGACCAGCGTTTAGCAATCCTCCATGATTTACTTTTTGGTTAAAGATATTCGTCCTTCGATCAACCGCTCAAAACCTAGGCAGCAAAGTTATACGGATGTGGATTCATTGGCTCTTCTCGACTTTGTGTAATAATTTTTGCTTATGGAATTGTGAAATGCTTATCGGGCAAGACTTTTATGGCTGTTTTGCCGAAGAAACCATCAGTATAGACCTCGTTTCCACACAGAAACTAGAAGAGCCAAGAAAGCCACTTATTATGAATAACTTCTGTTAAGTAAGTAGTTATAATTAAATTGAAGATAGATTTTGCCTCTGATCCCCCCTGCACCCCTTGATAAGGGGGGTGCCGATAGGCGGGGGGATCCCCCCTGCACCCCTTGATAAGGGGGGTGTCTGACAACTTTTAACACCTACCTACTTAATTATTTTAAGGTGGTGATTCGGTAGTAGTGAAAAAATTAAAAATTATCTCTCTAATATACCGTTTCTCTCTCTATCACTATGAATACGGTCCTATCCATTAGTCACATCTTTCTTAACATTTTAACCCTTTGTAGCACAGGGCTTTCAAAACTCGATTAACAATCTATAATATTCCTGGTTGACACCCTTACTGACAAAGAAAAAACTGAAATCAAGTCAGGATAAGGGTTAGAATACTTACTGACAAAATTGTTAAGAAAGATCCCTATAAAGGATAGGGTACTTATTAATTTTCCTGCATTTTTCTGCTCACTTTGTTATTTTCGCTCTTCTGCTCTGACACCAGATTTTTTGTTCTCGAGGATTTCTCGGTCTTTTTTCACCATTTCTTTTAAAGAGTAACTCCACCGTCCACAGGTAAAACCACACCTGTCATATAGGGGTTGATAATCAAACTCAATACTGCTAGGGCGACTTCTTCGGGTTGCCCTAAATGTTCGACAGGTAGGGCAGAAACCGCCCATTTGCTCAAGTCCGAGCGTTCTGAATCACCTTGACTGCTCCAGATAGTTGTATCTTCTATTAATCCGGGGGCAACAACGTTAACGCGAATAGGAGCGATTTCTAGGGCGAGGGCGCGTCCAAATACGGCTACAGCACTATTAGCGGCGGCTATGACGGAAATTCCGCCCATTTTGGAATATTTGAAGATAGTGACGCTGGATGTCAGGGTAATAGAACCGTCCTTGGCCAAAGTTTTCAGGGAGCCACGCACGGCTAAAAAGGTTGCCCAGAATTTCTCCATACCTCCCCGGGCCGTTTCTGTGGTCATTTCAGTTAATAAGGCTCGCGGCATATTTCTGTCTCCCAGAGAGGTGACTACTAAATGGTCAAAGTTGCCAATTTCTGCAAAAAAGGTATTAACAGAATCTTCTTGTAAAAAATTAACAGTTTTGGCTTCAATCTCCCCGGAAATTAGGGCAACGGCGGCAGCTAATTTCTCTTGAGAAGCATGGGAAAGCACCACTTTTGCCCCTAGGGAGAGCAATTTTTGAGCAATCGCTAGGTCAATCCCGGAGCTTGCACCAATAATAACGACTTTTTTACCCGATAAGGAATCAAACATTTTTTTGTCTCCAAAAATTCAAGAAAAACTGACAACTAAATTGAAGATAGATGTTGGGTTCGATCTCCCCTTAATCCCCCGTTGGTAAGGGGGATGCCGATCCCCCCTGCTACCTTAATAAAGGGGTGTCTGACAATTTTTAACATCTACCTACTTATTACAGCATATTGACTGGTTTTTGAGCAGCAACTAACCAATAAGTTATGACCGAGGAACTTAGCAAATTATCCAGAGGCTTAATGTTTAAATTATAGGTCTCTTCGTCTAATTTTCCTGATTGCAATTCCTCTGTTAACCAAGACTTAAGATGGCGAAAATGTCTGAACCAGCACTCCTCCGTCACCTCGACAAATTGAACATCTTTAAACCCTGCCTGTTGATAAAGATTTTGATACTCTGCCCTATCTTTGACCGTGTTTGCTTGGGGAACTGTCCAATCCCCTAAAAGTTCCGTTGTGGCAAAACTCAGATCTGAGAGAATTAAGGTTCCCCCCGGCTTTAATACTCGCCAAGCTTCTCGGAGGAATTGCTGTCTAGTATTAAAATAAAAAGCCGCTTCTACACAAATAATTTGCTCAAAAGAATGATCAGCAAAATCCATCTCTACCGCGTCCATTAACAGAAATTTACCCTCGGGAAAATTCAAGAGACTTCTGGCAATTTGTGTCGGAGAAATGTTAATCCCTACAATTGCTGTCAATGGATAATATTTGAGAAGATAATGGGTAGTTGCTCCTAAACCGCAGCCAACGTCAAGAATTGTTCCCTGTTTGTTGGGAATAAATTCTAAAAGTTTCTCCATCAGAGTAGAGGATGCTTCCTGTTGATCTTGGGTATGGGAGAGCCAATAACCGACATTAAAAAACTCTCTTTCACCATAAAACTCTCGAATCGAAGGACTACAAATTAAATCATCGAATCTACTAATCCATTCATTTTTATCCATTGTTAAACTCACTTAAATCTCTCGACAAAAAACTACATTAGTCTAACACGATTGGGCTTAGTAGAGCGGTCAGTGGGAAGTGGGTTATAGCAATGCTTGCCCAACTGCTGTTAAGGTGCTAGATATTGACCGCGTGGCTGAGGCGATAGAAAAAAAAGGAGCCGCACCTTTTACCTTAGATACCGATAAATTTCCCTGAGAGGTTCAACTAACAGCCCAATTTAATGGTAAAAAAAGTTTTTATCAATTAACCTATAACCATCAATCTATATTATCATATCTGGTCAGGGACAGAAGTTATCGCTTTTGAATTAGGAATGGGGAGCGGAGAACAGGGAAGGAAACTGGCGTACCTGATGACTCTGAATACCGCTATAAGTGTCACCGATGGGAGTGCGAGTAAGGTGAGGATTTGACTTGAGTAAGACGGCAATATATGTTACTATCACAGGGTAATCGCAGCTATATTGAAAAAGCTGCTACTCAAAACTAGGAACGACCATGAATTATCCTAATAGCGAACAAAGTAAAGCAATCCCCTTCTTTGCTCGTTTTTTATCTGCGGACCAAGACGAGGCTCCGACTCCTGATTCCCCCCCCGATTCTGAACCCGCTCCCGTTTGGACTTGGAAATGGCCTTCTGACTGGGAAGATAGTTAATTAATTTAAAGATTGCTTTCAGTAATTCACACAGAAAACAACCACCGCCATAAGTCAAGCAGGAGTAAGATTTATGGCGGTTTTTTGTTGTATTTAGGGTTTGCTGAAAAAGTCAATTTGCCGGTGAGGGCAGCGGGGGGAGAAAGTGCTTAGTCAAGTCACAACTACTCTTCAGCAATTTCGACTTCTTTGGGAGCAATGGGTTCTTCGGCAGCAATTTCTACTTCAATAGCCTTTTTCAGGTTAAGTTTTAGAACTTGAGAAATTGGCAAACCTTCCACCTCATTGATGAGATATTCTTGAGTTTCTGTTTCACGACGTTTGAGATAGACCGTTTTAAGCAGTGCCTCAATGCCATAACCCGTCACAATGTCGCCAATAATGGTAGAGAGGCCTAAGACCCCAAGTCCACCAATTAGTCCCAGCGGACCGCCTAACCCAAAAAGTGCGTAAATCATCGGATAGGCAGTACCACCGGATGCGGCAACAGCAATAATGAAAATAATGCCGGGGAGTCCCAGAGAAGCAAGTTTTTGAACAACTTCATCCAGAGAAATTCCCCAGGAGACAAGTTTTTTGTTGATTTCTGTGGGATTAATTCCGAGAAAATCATTGGGAATGGCCGTTTCAGTAGTTTCCGTCATTGATGAGACTCCTAAAATCACTAAGTTGGATTGGTTGGTCGGGATTTCAGTCATATAAAATCCATGGTAAGGCAAAAGAATACAAATTGGCTGTCTAGCAATCAGATGCCTTGCAGCATTTTACATTAGTCTTACCATTCACACAACTTGTAGAAAATCGTCAGTTCTTAGATTAAATCCTGTTTAAAAGATACAGGAGATTGGGGAGAAACAATTGATAACTGAGTTTTTCAAGTTGAATTGGCAGTTAACCATAGTCTTAAAAACGGGTTTGGTATCAAATCTCAAGGCAAACTTTTAACTCTTCGGCTAAAATCTGGACATGGGGTTCCACCATAATCGAGACATGATTTCCTAGTACGAAATGAATCTCAACTGGCTCTGTAGAAAATTCACTCCAGCCTAAAGAGGAATCCTCGCAATCTCCAGCTATTAAATCTTTATTTGGATCATCAGCTAATTCCTCCCTGGCCCGTATAATCGTAATTTTACCAGGATAAATCTGTTTAGGGAGATAATCAATCAGACATAAACAGCTAGTTTTATAGGCTTGGACAATTTTTTCAAGCTGCCTAGTTTCCGCATTGGGAGGAAGCATATTAGCCAGTTTAAAAAAGTTTAAGGCGTATTTTAATTGTTCCTCCACTGTTAAGAGTTGAAGAGTTTCATAGGAAATATCGATGGTTTTATCTAAATAAACTTCGATACCTTTGCTGACTTCAGCTAACCACCGCGCATGATCCCAATCAATATAATCTAGCAAAATTTGCTTATCTTTATAAGTTGGTGCTGAAGAATCAATTATTGCTAGTAATGCCACTTGTTGACCCTGATTAACCAACTGTTGAGCCATTTCAAAAGCCACATTACCACCGTAGGAATGTCCTCCCAAAAAGTAGGGGCCTTGGGGTTGTAAATCCTGCATTGCTTGAAGATAAATACTGGCTATATCCTCAATACGAGTGATTTCTCCAAACTGTTGATAGAGATCATTTTCAAAACTGTAGAAAGGTTGATCTTTTCCTAAACAACGTCCTAAATGGTAAAAATAAAATGGTCGTCCCCCGGCGCCTGGAACACAGAAGAAAGGAGGCTTTGAACCCTGGGGTTGAATGGGAACCAAACAAGACTGGTTAGAGGAATCTGCATCGGTTTGGATAATGGTCGCTAACTGTTCAATAGTTGGGTTTTGAAATATTGTAGTTACGGCAATTTCTTTGCCTAACTGTTCTTTAATTTGGGTGATTAAATAAGGAGCTAAAAGGGAATGACCACCGAGGTCAAAAAAGTTATCATGCACGCTAATTTTGTCAATCTTTAGCACTTTTGACCAGATTTGCACGAGGTTTAATTCTAACTGATTACGCGCTTCAATAAATCTGTCTGAATCACTGGTATTACTAGGAGCTTTTAACGCACGACGATCAATTTTTCCGTTAGCTGTTAAAGGCAAAAACTCCAGCAGCACAAAGGCACTCGGAACCATGTAACCGGGCAATTTATGGCTAAGAAATTGACGCAAATCGCCACTTGTTAGGTTTACTCCTAGCTTAGGCACAATATAGGCAACTAATTGTTTTTCCCCCGGATTGTCTTCACGAACAATCACACAAGAAGACTGTACCGCCTGATTTTGACTAAGTACAGCCTCAATTTCTCCCAATTCAATACGGAAGCCGCGAATTTTCACCTGATTGTCAATCCGCCCAATATATTCAATATTACCATCAGGCAAATAACGGGCTAAATCTCCCGTTTTATATAATTTTGACGGCTCATTGCCCCCCTTATTAAGGGGGGTTGGGGGGATCACTTCATCCTTCTCAAAAGGATTAGGAATAAATTTTTCTTGGGTTAATTCGGGACGGTTAAGATAACCTTTGGCTAATCCTACACCAGCAATATGTAATTCTCCTACTACACCAATCGGGACAGGTTGGAGATAGTTATCTAAAATGTAAACCTGTGTGTTGGAGATTGGACAACCAATGGGAATTGACTTTATTGTTGCCTCTAGTTGTTTAGGAATAGGATAGCAACAGGTAAAAGTTGTACTTTCTGTTGGTCCATATCCATTAATAATTTGCGTCAATGGCAAAGTTTCCAGTGCTTTATGAACATGAGCAACTGAAAGTGCTTCTCCACCAATTAGTAGCTGTTTAATTCCTGATAAAGCTTGGGAATTATCGTCAATAATCTTATTGAACAAAGCAGCCGTTAGCCATAAAATAGTAATGCCATGTTTGTCTATTGCATTTCTTAAACTTGTAGCGGTAGGAATATCTTCCGTAAAAATCACACATCTCGCACCATGTAATAAAGCACCCCAAATCTCAAAGGTAGAAGCGTCAAAAGCAATGGGAGCCATTTGTAAAAATCTTTGTGTTGCATCCAGATGTGCGTAATTTACGCCAAACAAAAGACGGTTAACGCTACGATGAATAACCTCAACACCTTTAGGTTTACCTGTAGAACCAGAAGTATAAATAACGTAGGCTAAATTATCCGCAGAAACCGCGCTGTTCAGATTCTCCTGACTTGTCTGATTAATTTGTGGCCAATCTTTATCTAAACAGACAACAATAGCCTGATGATTTGGCAAGGAATTCTGTAAAGATTCGCAGGTTAATATTATTTTAACCTGGGTATCTTGGAGCATGAAGCTAATGCGTTCTTGGGGATAATCTGGGTCAATAGGAACATAAGCTCCACCGACTTTAAGAATAGCCAATAATCCCACAATCAGGTCTAAGGAACGCTCTAGACAAATCCCCACTAATTCCTTAGGTTTTACTCCTAATTTTTGCAGGTAATGGGCTAATTGATTAGCTCGATTATTTAATTCATTGTAGGTTAATTGTTGCTCTGAACATACCACTGCTACCCCGTCGGGTGTGCGTTTTACCTGTTCTTCAAATAATTGATGAATACATTTATCAGAGGGATAATCTGTGTGAGTTTCGTTCCACAATGATAACAATTGATAACGTTCTTCATCACTTAACATCGATAACTCAAAAATTCCCATATTGGGATTAGATGCGATCGCAGTTAAGAGATTCTGAAAATGTTGCCCCATTTGGTTAATAGTACGGTTGGCAAACAAATCGGTACTATAACACCAAACCGCTTCTAAACGATCAGAAACTTCCCAAAAATTTACCTCTAAATCAAATCGCGCTTTAAGCTCAACAGATAAAGGCAAATTCTCCATCTTTAAGCCAGATAAACTGGCCTCAGATTGGGGAGTATTTTGCAGTGAGAACATTACCTGTATCAAAGGATTATGACTTAAATCCCGATCTAATTGTAATTTTTCTACTAACATTTCAAAAGGCAAATCTTGATGAGCATAAGCTGATAAAGTCGTTTGCTTTACTCGTTCTAATAACTCCAGAAAACTGGGATTTCCCCCTAAATCAACCCTTAAAGCCAAAGTATTGGCAAAAAATCCCATCAATTTCTCAATTGCCGAACTATTACGATTAGCTATGGGAGAACCCACCAAAACATCTAATTGACCACTATAACGAGAAATTAGGACAAAAAAGGCTGCCAGTAAAGTCATAAATAGCGTTGCTCCTGACTCTTGACTTAACCGTTTGAGGCGTTGGGTTAAGTCAAGAGTCAGGCGAAAAACCTGTCCATCACCCCGGAAACTAGGAATTGGAGGACGGGGATAATCCGTCGGCAATTCTAAAATAGTAGGCGCATCTTGTAACTGTTTTCGCCAGTAATTAAGTTGACGTTCCAGGACTTCACCGGTGAGCCATTGACGTTGCCATACGGCAAAATCGGCGTATTGAATCGATAATTCAGGGAGAGGGGAAGGCAACCCCCGGACAAAGGCCGCATAAAGTTGAGATAATTCATCAAAGAAGATGCTCAAAGACCAACCATCGTAAATAATATGGTGCATCTTCAACAGCAATACATACTCTTGAGAACCCAGTTTAAGTAACTTAAATTGGACTAATGATTCCTTGGCTAAATCAAAGGGTTTTAAGGAGAAAGCAATCGCTATTTCTTGCAGATGTTCTGTTTGTTCATTCTTTGATAAATTTTGTAAATCTTGAAGGGGTAAACTGACGGGTGAAGGGGGAGCAATTCGCTGAATTGGTTGCCCTTCTACCATGGGAAAAGTAGTTCTTAAAATTTCGTGACGGCGAATCAGTTCACTGAGACTTTGTTCTAAAGCCAACAGATTGAGGGAGCCTTCTAACCGCAAAGCTTCCAACAGATTATAGGAATGACTATCCGGGGAAAGTTGCTGCAGAAACCAGAGTCGTTGTTGAGCAAAAGAGAGGGGTAAATCCTGATCCCGTGACACGGGAATAATCTCTAAATCAACAGTATTAGTTGGGATTTTTGCCGCCTTTAAAAAGTCCAAAATTTCAGTTTTTTGGGCAGCGATTTCTTCTTTAATTTCTGGGGTCATAACCCCTTTGGGAGCCTGAAAACGAAGTTTTTCGCCTTCCAGCCATAGTTTAATGTCTAAACCCTTTAAATAGGCTAAAAATTCTCCTACTTTCACTTACCAATTGCCTCCCAAAGTTGTTGTTTAATTAGGTCTAAATTACGAGGTTCACTCTTAGGAGCAAAAAGTCCATCAGATTCCCATTTACTAGCATTTAGACTAATTGCCCAGGCATTTAACCAAGAATTAGAGCTAACTTTTGGTAACATTTCTGGCATAGTATCTTCTAGAGCTAGGTGAAACATAACTTGAGCTACCTCCTCTAACAATTTTAAGCTACTGAGATAGTTTTCAATGATTTCTGACTCGGTTTGGTTGTATCTTAAATTTCGTGATCGCAGTTCCTCGACAAAAGGAATTGCTAAATAGTCAATAAATTCAAAATTAACCCGATGTAAAGATTGATTCGCCCAATCCTTAAATAACTGCTGCATTCGATAGGAAAGGGGGAAAAATTTGCTATTGATCTGTTGAACTTTCGTTCTAAATTCTTGGTCAAGGTAGATAGAATTAAACATCATCAAACCACTAAATGTCCAGCCTGACAACGTATCCCAGATAAATTTTGTTGCCATCACCATGCCATTACCCAGACAATTGTAGGCGTTTTGAATATTCAAGGTTACTCCATCGCTATAGCTTAGATAAAAGCAATTTGCATCTTTGACTTTTTCCTGCGTCAGTTTACCTTCTAGATCAAGGGTAATCAACTGAGTTGTTAAGGAATTACCAAAGCCAATATTATCGGTACCTGGAGAATAAAAAGGATCGGGAAATGTCCCTGCTTCACCGACACAAGCCCAACGATTGTAGGAAAATACTTGTTTAGATGAGTAGCTATATTTGGGCATTTTCCTAAAGTCTTCCGGTTTTTTATCGGCTAAGTGAAAAGCCAAAGTCGGCTCATTTTTCTGTAACCATTGGTAAGCCAGTTCGTAGTTATAATAATTCTTTAAAGGATGAATATCTTGGCGAGCGACAATACCAATACTGGTATGACCTGTGGATAGAGGAATTGTCCAAACCCAGTAACCTTCACCGCATAAATGATTGGTAGAATAGTAACGGTTTTTATTGGGAACACGATTATGCCATTTTTCTTCACTACTAGGGACAAAATCGCTGATATCAAAGCGACCCTCAATCCGAAACCAAACAGCACCAAATTGAGCATTATTAGGTTTATCTAAGCCTAATTTTTTTTGCAGAAAACGACGGCGACTCATTGCATCAACCACCCATCTAGCTTGAATGAGTTTAGTTTTTTTATGATTTCCTTTTTCTTGAGTATAAACAACTTTATGATGTTGCTGTAACCCAACGGCGAGTTCAATCTCATTAACTGAACAATTTTCGCGTAATTCTACTCCTGCTTCGAGATTAAAGGCGCGTAAATCATTCTCTAATTTACCCCGATCAATTTGATAGGAATTAGGAAGATGAAACTCTGATAAACCTAGTTCGGGTCTATCTTGAAAATGAGTAGCACTATTGTTAAAGAAATATCGCAATCCTAGTTTAACTAAATGTTGCTTTTCAAGGTAATCTGTTAATTGAAGCGTATTGGCTAAATAGAAAGCACCCACTTCAACTGTTGACTCTCCCACTTTAAAACTGGCTTCTGGTAAAGGACGAGCTATTTTATCGAGAACAATGACAGAAATATTCGGCTTTTGCAGTTTTAACTGTCTTGCTAAGGTTAAACCAGCTAATCCACCGCCACAAATGACGACATCATAAACTTCTGCTTCACTTAAATCCTCAGCTTTTTGGCGCAATAAAGCAATTAATTGCTCTTTCCGCTCTTTTAACTTTCCCAATAATTCTGGGGTCATTACTCCTTGGGGTGAACGATAGCGTAGTTTATCATTTTCAACCCATAGATTAATTTGTAAACTGTTGAGATAAGCTAAAAATTCAACTGTTTTCATAGTTCTCCTTCCTCATAATCTTCTAAGGTTTCAGTCATAGATGTTTCTCCCGGTGCAACGGTAAGAACTTCAATGATTTCGGCTAAATTAGCGATAGTTGGGTATTCCAGCAGATTTTGTAAAGACAATTCCACCGAGAAAAGATCGCGGGAACGGGAGATAACCTGAGTTGCTAACAAAGAATGTCCTCCCAATTCAAAGAAATTATCCTTAATTCCAATACGTTCGACTCCCAAAACTTCACTCCAAATTTGAGACATTTGAGTTTCAATCGCGGTACGAGGTGCTAGAAATCCCGTAGCCAAATTGCGTGTAGCTGTATCGGGTGTAGGCAAAGCCAGCCGATCTACTTTACCATTAGGAGTCAAAGGTAGGGTATTAAGCAAAACAAAAGCCTGGGGAACCATATAACTAGGTAGCTTTTGTTGGACAAATTCCCGCACCTGTGGCACCAACTTCTGGACTAATTTACCGTATAGGGGATTATTCGTATAATCAGTCCAGGATTTGGGAATAATCGTCCCATCATCCCAAAAATTGGGGTATGGTTGTTGATCAACTTTACTTATTATCGGTTCTAAGATGGCATTCTGGCGACAGAAAACTACATCGAAAGAACCATCTTGACTACCTTCCCACCAACTGAGATGAACAGTGTAACCTAACTGTTCTCCCAGTTGCCACATTTGCTCAGGATTAATCCCTATTCCGGTATTTTTTGCTAACAATTGCCGCAATTCTCCCACCGTTGTTACCCCAGGAGGATTTTCTAAACAGTCTAAAATTTGTAGTGCCTTTTGTAATCGTTGATTGGGTACATCCCTGATACCTAAATATTCTGGTTGTTCCAGTTTCAGTTTATCTTGTAGTTGCGCTAAAGAAAACCCATCTCGTTGCCAATTTAGCCAAGAAATTGTCGTTTTTTGAACATCAGTATCCAGATGTAAAGTAACATCATAGCGGAATTGGGTTAACTCATTTTGAGCCTGACCCCGTTTCGGTGCAATTTCTACCCAAGAAATTCGCGGAAAACGTTGTTTAAGAGCGATAAAGAACTGAGGTTCAATTAACAATTCTTCTTCGGTAGCTACACTTTGATTCACCTGTTTTTGCCATTGTTCAAGGGGTTTATTAGCTTCAGCGCGAGCTAACTGTACCGCGGCGTGGTAAGACTCTAGTAAGGGCAAACTACGGATATCACCTAAGAAAATTTGACCCTGATCCGCAATCGTCTTGACTGCTCCTGCGATAACTTGTAATAGATAATCGACACTAGGGAAATACTGAACCACAGAGTTAATCACTATTCGATCGAAAGTAGCTTGGGGAATACCGGTAAAATCATCGGCTGTTCGGTGTAATAATTTTACTTTGCCCTCTAAACCTTCAATTGTGCCACATAAATGTTCTAAATTATTAATAGTAGCAGCGGAATAATCGGCTCCCCAATATTCCTGACAATGTTTCGCCACACGGAATAGCAATAATCCACTTCCACAACCAATTTCTAACACTCGTTGCGGTGGTTGATTTCCTAAAATTCGGCTCACCGTCTGATCAACCCATTCCCGCATTTCTGCTGCAGGAATAGCTTGTCCCGTATAACTACTATTCCAACCACTAATATTAAAAGTGGGGTCTTCAATTTTAGGTTGGGGTTTACTGTAGGATTCTTCGTAAATTTTTTGCCAATCACTAACATATTCACTCTGCCATTGAGCAAGCTGTTCAGGCAATACTTGACCCTTGAGAGCCGGAACTAAGTAGGCTACTAAATTAGTATTAAGCTGGTCATGATCATGATCACTTGCCTGATCAGCGCGAGCTATCACCACCGCTTCTTGTACTAAGGGATGTTGGCTCAAAACTGCTTCAATTTCCCCTAATTCGAGACGGAAACCCCTTACTTTAACCTGATTGTCAATTCGTCCCAGATATTCAATTCTTCCATCAGGTAAATAACGAGCTAAATCTCCTGTTTTGTATAATTTTGACCATTGATTGCCCCCCTTATTAAGGGGGGATGGGGGGATTAGACCCTGCTCCTCAAAAGGACTAGGAATAAATTTATCTTGTGTCAATTCTGGGCGATTCAAATAACCTCTGGCTACCCCTGCTCCTCCGATATGTAATTCCCCCGGTACACCAATAGGAACCGGTTGTAAATGAGAATCTAAAATATAAACCTGCACATTGGGAATCGGACGACCAATAGTTATTTTTTCATCAACCGGCGTACATTTAGCTATCGTTGCACAAACACTTCCTTCAGTGGGTCCATAAGCGTTGAAAAAGTTTCGTCCCTGTAACCATTTTTTCACCAATTCAGGAGAACAAGCTTCCCCGGCAACAATAATAGTTTGCAGAGAGGGAAGATTTTCCCACGGTAGTACCGCTAAAGCTGATGGCGGTAGAGTAATATGAGTAATCTTATTATCTCGTAATTGCTTGATTAAGGGTAGGCCGGGCATTAAATTTTCTTTACTTGCCAAATAAAGTGTAGCGCCTGCTCCCAAAGCCATCAAAACTTCTGAAATACAGGCATCAAAACTAAAAGAAGCAAATTGAAGCACTCGACTCTGAGAAGACACAGCAAAAGTCTGAATTTGAGCCAAAGCTAAGTTACATAACCCTTGATGTTCAACCATCACCCCTTTAGGTTTACCCGTAGAACCAGAAGTATAAATCACATTAGCTAAATTAGAAGCTGTTACCTTCCCCGTCAAATTATCCCAGTTCATTGGTTTAATTTCTTGCCAAATTTCAGCTAAAAATACAGTTTTAGCTTGATGATTTGGGAGTTTATCAATCAGTGAACTTTGGGTTAGTAATAAAGGTACTTGACTATCCTCTAACATAAATTGTAGGCGTTCTTGAGGATATTCTGGGTCAAGGGGGAGATAGGCAGCACCGGCTTTAAGGATGCCTATTAATGCCACAATCATGTCTAAAGAGCGTTCTACACATAAACCGACTATTACCTCGGTTTCTACGCCTAAAGAGCGTAAATAGTGAGCTAGTTGATTAGCCCGACTATTTAATTGTTTATAAGTCAACTGTTGACTTTCAAAAACTACTGCTACTGCATCAGGGGTACGCGCTGCTTGTTCCTCGATCAATTGATGAATACACTTGTTATAGGAGTAATCAGCTTTTGTCTCATTCCACCCTTCTAATAGTTGATAATTTTCCTCTGGAGTTAATAAGGGAAACAAGGCCACTGGTTGCCAGGGATTTTCCACAATTGCCGCCAACAAAGTCGTAAAATGAGTCATCATACGGACAATAGTTTCAGCAGCAAATAAATCCCTGTTATAAGAGCAAAAACCGCCCAATCCTTCCGGTGCATCCCACAGGTAAACTTCTAGGTCAACCCTGACTGAATCAAGTCCCGATGGTATCTCCTCAATGTTTACTCCGGGTAAATCCCAGGGAGAACTAGGAGCATTCTGAAGGGCAAAAACTATCTGTGTTAAAGGATTACGATCTAAATGACGCTCAATTTGTAATTTTTCGACTAACATCTCGAAGGGTAAATCTTGATGGTCGTAAGCGTCTTGAGTAGTTTGTCTGACTTGTGCGAGAAAATCCTCAAAGGTCGGGTCTTGAGATAAATCAAATCTTAACACTAAAGTATTGACAAAAAAGCCGATTAACCCTTCAATTTCGGTGCGGTTACGATTAGCAATTGGTGAACCAATTACCACATCTGTTTGTTGACTATAACGAGATAGTAACACAGCAAAACCCGCTAGTAATGTCATAAAAAGAGTGCTACCGGACTCTTGACTGAGTTTTTTCAATTGTTGCGTTAGTTGACTATCTAGTTGCAGTCGCTCCGTCCCACCGCGAAAACTTTGGATTGCTGGCCGGGGACGGTCTGTGGGAAGTTGGTGTAGTAGGGGAACCCCGGTTAATTGTTGCTTCCAGTAGCTTAATTGACGGTCTAATACTTCATTAGTTAACCATTGACGCTGCCACACGGCAAAGTCAGCATACTGTATTGATAAATCAGATAAATCTGCTTTTGTCCCGGTGCAGAAACTTCGATAATAGACCGATAATTCGTCAACTAAAACACCTAATGACCAACCATCTGCCGCAATATGGTGAATGGCTAATAATAGTACATATTCCTCTGTCTTGACTTGCCATAATTTGACTCGTAATACTGAACCTGATTCGAGATCAAAGGGTTCGGATGCTGCTGCTAATAACAGGTTTTTTACCTGTTGCTCAGAATGACTGAGGTTTTGCAGATTGACAACTGGTAAGGTGAAAGTTACATTAGGATCGATCGCTTGTATTGGTTTGTTATCTTTGAGTTTAAATTGAGTCCGTAGGGGTTCATGGCGTTGAATAATTGCCTGGAAAGCTTTTTCTAAGGCTTTAACATTGAGATTTCCGCGCAAACGCATCGTTAAATCAATAGTATAAGCCCCACTTTCTCCTTCTAATTGATTCACAAACCAGAGACGTTCCTGGGCCCAGGATAGGGGAATATCATCCTCTCGATTAACGGGGACAATTGATGGTAGCTTTAACCCTAAACCTGTTTGCAGTTCTTTTAAAATTACCGCACTTAACTGAGCAATGGTTGGGGATTCAAACAGATAACGCAAGGGAACAACAATCTCAAAGGTTTCCTGTAATCGAGAAATAACTTGAGTTGCTAACAGAGAATGTCCCCCTAATTCAAAGAAATTATCCTCAATACTGACTCGTTTTAATTTCAGTACCTCAGCCCAAATCTGCGCCATTTTTTCTTCAATGGGGTTACGGGGAGCTATATATTCACCTTGGCTCTGTAAATCGGGAACAGGTAAAGCACGGCGGTCTATTTTGCCATTGGGAGTTAAGGGGAAAGTATCAAGAAGGACAAACGCAGTTGGAACCATATAATCAGGTAATTTTGCTCGCAAAAATTGCCGTATTTCGTTAATTGTCAGGTTGATTTCGGGTTGCGGTACAACGTAAGCAACTAAGCGTTTATCCCCTAGATTATCTTCACGAACAATCACACAAGAAGACTGTACCGCCTCATTTTGGTTGAGTAAGGCCTCAATTTCTCCTAATTCAATACGGAAGCCGCGAAGTTTTACTTGATTGTCAATGCGTCCTAAATATTCGATTTTACCATCGGGTAAATAACGCCCTAAGTCTCCCGTTTTATATAATTTTGACGGCTCATTGCCCCCCTTATTAAGGGGGGTTGGGGGGATCACTTCATCCTTCTCAAAAGGATTAGGAATAAATTTTTCTTGGGTTAATTCGGGACGATTGAGATAACCCCGCGCTAATCCCATACCACCAATATGTAATTCTCCCGGAACACCAATCGGGACAGGTTGTAAATGGGAGTCTAAGATATAAATTTGGGTGTTAGCAATGGGACGACCAATAGTGATTTTTTCCGTCGCATCTGTCCATTTTTCTACCGTGGCACAAACGCTGGTTTCTGTCGGTCCATAAGCATTAAAGAAATTTCTACCCGTAGCCCATTGTTTGATCAATTCTTCTGAACAAGCTTCTCCTGCCACAATAATTGTTTGTAACTCTGGGATTTCTTCTAGGGGCAAAGCCGCTAAGGCTGAGGGTGGTAAAGTAACATGAGTAATACCATAATCTTTTAATCGCCCCATTAATGGCAACCCAGGCATTAAAGCGTCTTTGGTGTCTAAATAAAGGGTTGCACCTGCTCCCATTGCCATGATAATTTCCCAAATGGAAGCATCAAAATTGAGGGAAGCAAACTGGAGAATGCGATAGTTTGACTGTAAGTTAAACGTTTTAATTTGCGCTTGAGCTAGGTTAAATAGTCCCCGATGTTCCACCATTACCCCTTTAGGTTTTCCTGTAGAACCAGAGGTATAAATGAGATTAGCTAAATTATTGGCTGTTACTACTCCTGTTAGGTTATCTTGGCTGTTTTGGTTAATTTCTTCTGTGAATCTGTCTAACAAGATTAGCGGCGCTTGATGTTCAGGTAATTTATCGATTAATCCCTCTTGAGTTAGCAATAATGACAGTTGGGCATCAGCGATGGCAAATTGTAGCCGTTCACTGGGATAATCTGGGTCGAGAGGTACATAAGCACCACCCGCTTTTAATATCCCCAATAATCCCACAATCATGTCTAAGGAACGTTCTAGACAAATCCCCACTAATTCATCTGGTTTTACTCCTAATTTTTGCAGATAATGAGCTAATTGATTAGCACGACAATTTAACTCATTGTAGGTTAATTGTTGCTGGGAACAAACCACCGCTACCGCGTCGGGTGTGCGTTTTACCTGTTCCTCAAATAATTGATGAATACACTTATACTCAGGATAGTCAACTTGAGTATTGTTCCACTCAATTAATAACTGATTAGTCTCACTTTCTGTCAGTAAGGGTAATTGGGAAATCCGCGCTTGAGGATTGGCTGCAATTCCCCCTAATAAGTTGAGAAAATGCCCTGATAATCGTTCAATTGTGCTACTCTCAAACAAATCAGTATTATATTCCCAGACACCGTTTAATGCGTTATCAGTGTGAACCATTGCTAAGGTTAAATCAAACTTAGCGGTTGTATTTTCTAAGGGCAAATCTGTCACCTTTAAGCCTGTCATTTCTATCTCAGACTTGGGTGTATTTTGCAGGACAAAAGCGACTTGAAATAGGGGAGTATGGCTCAAATCCCGTTCTGGTTGCAACGCTTCGACTAACATTTCAAAGGGTAAGTCTTGGTGCGCGTAAGCATCCATTGTCACTTCCCGAACACGGGTTAATAACTGACTAAAACTCGGATTATCTGATAAATCCGTCCGCATCACTAAAGTATTAACAAAGAAGCCGATTAAACCCTCAATTTCGCCGCGATTACGATTAGCGATGGGAGTTCCTACCAAAATATCACTTGACCCTGTATAACGATACAGTAAAGCATCAAAAGCAGCCAACAGCGTCATAAATAATGTCACCCCTTGTTGGCGACTCAATTCATTCAAAGCTTGGCTAAGTTTGGGGGAAAGGGAAAATTCTTGCTGAGTACCGACAAAGCTTTGCACCGCAGGTCGAGGGTGGTCTGTGGGAAGAGATAATAAAGGGGGTGCAGCTGTTAGTTGATTTTGCCAGTAATTTAATTGAGTTTGCAGGACATCCCCTTGTAACCATTGTTTTTGCCAAACTGCAAAATCTGCATACTGAATCGGTAAGGGAGCTAAATTTGCGGGATGATTTTGAGTGTAAGCATTATATAAGCTGGTCAGTTCGTGAATAAATACTTCTATTGACCAACCATCACTAATAATGTGGTGCATACACACTAATAAGAGATGTTCCGTCTCGGATAGCACCACTAAAGTGATTCTGATTAAGGATTCTTTGGCTAAATCAAAGGGTTGAGTGGCTTGTTTTTGCTTTAATTGCTGTGTTTTTTCTTCTTGTTCATGGATGGGTAAATCTTGTAAATCAACGACCGATATTGTCTCCCTTGTTGTTTGAATAATCTGAGTCGGTTGTCCATCAATCGTGACAAAATTAGTCCGTAATACTTCATGGCGATCACAGATTTCTAGTAAACTTTGTTCTAAGGCCTTTTGATTGAGGTTGCCTCGGAAATGCAACACCATCGGTATATTGTATAAAGCGCTATTTGGTTGCAATTGATCTAAAAACCATAAACGCTGTTGAGCAAAAGATAGAGGTAATTCTGTATCCTTAGTTCTCGGTAAAATCGGGGGTACTGTTAGCGTCAGATTTTGCTGCTGTAATTGTCCAATAAGATGCGCTAATTCGGCTACCGTAGCTGCACCAAATAAACTCCGCAAAGGTAGTTCTATTTTAAATAAACTCCGAATCCGAGAAACTAATTGAGTTGCGAGGAGAGAATGGCCGCCAATTTCAAAGAAATTATCATAAATTCCCACTTGCTCTATTTTGAGTATTTCTGTCCAAATTTGCACCAACATCTCTTCAATTCCATTGCGTGGTGCTACATATTGATCCCGGCGATTTCCTATTTTATCTGGTGCGGGTAAAGCGCGACGATCTACCTTACGATTAGTAGTAAGGGGTAAAGATTCCAGAAAAACAAAAGCTTGAGGAACCATATACAAAGGCAATTTACTGGACAGAAACTGACGCAGTTCACTAATCATCGGTATGCGTTCGTAATGAGCTACTATGTAGGCGACTAAATATTTATCCCCCGGGGTATCTTCCCGAATAATCACACAAGATGTTTGTACATCAATATTTTGGTTAAGTACCGCTTCAATTTCTCCTAACTCAATACGGAATCCGCGAATTTTAACCTGATTGTCAATCCGTCCAAAACATTCAATATTACCATCGGGTAAATAACGCGCTAAATCTCCCGTTTTATACAAACGATTGAAAGCTGCATTAGCAAAGGGATTGTTAATAAATTTTTCAGCAGTTAATTCGGGACGATTCAGATAACCCCGCGCTAAACGAACACCGCATAAATGCAATTCTCCCTTAACTCCAATGGGTACAGGTTGCAGATTTTGATCCAGAACATAGGCTTTTGTGTTAGCAATGGGACGACCAATCAGCACCGAATTGATTTTCTCTGACTGATAATCTAGCAAGTCATGAACTATGGCGGTTACAGACGCTTCTGTGGGTCCATAGACGTTGATACATTGAACCCGTTTCCCGACCATTTGTCGCCAAATATTGACGGTTTCTGGTAACACTGCATCCCCTCCCACAGCGACAACCCGCAGACTGGATGGTACAGTAGCTAATGATTGGGAAACGGCGAGCGCCCATTCATGCCAATAGGCAGGGGTAATATTTAAAACGGTGAGGCTTTCTTGTTCGATAAAATCGGCAAAATCAGTCAAAGTTGGGAACATTTGCCCTGGTCTTAAGACCACTGTGCCACCTTTTAACCAGGTGGGGAAAATTTCTTCCGCAGCGACATCAAAGCCAAAGGAAGCAAACTGTAAAACGCGATCAGATTCTGTTAAACCGAATACTTCACTAATGCCCCAACTATGATTAACTAAGGCCGCGTGGGTTAACATCACTCCTTTAGGTTTACCGGTTGAACCAGATGTATATAATAGGCATAATAGATTTTCTGGTGCTACTTCACTGAAGGGATTTTCTGGACTTTGAACTGTCAAAATCTCGGCTAATTTATCTAAGACAATTACCCCCACATCTTCTACTGGCAAAGAATCGAGTAAACTTTCTTGAGTTAGCAGTAGAGAAATTTGGGCATCTTCTGCCATATAAGTCAACCGTTGCTGAGGATAATCTGGGTCTAAAGGTATATAGGCTCCCCCAGCTTTGAGAACTGCCAATAATCCGACAATAACTAACAGCGATCGCTCTAGATAAATGCCGACTAAAACTTCTGAATTTACCCCCAAAGATTGTAAATAATGGGCTAATTGATTCGCCTGAATATTTAATTCTTGATAGGTTAATTCTTGACCCTCAAAGACTACTGCTACTGCAGCCGGTGTTCGTGCTGCTCGTTCTTCAAATAAATGATGAACACATTGATGGAAAGGATAATCTTTTTCCGTCGCATTCCAATCTTTTAATAATTGTTGTGACTCTACCTCTGTTAACAAGGGTAGTTGGAAAATTGGCTGTTGCGGGTTAACAACTAATGCTTCTAATAAGGTGATGAAATTTCCTGTTAATCGCTCAATGGTACTGCGATCAAATAAATCGGTATTATATTCCCATACCCCTTGTAATCCTGCACCGGTATTCTCCATAGCCAGGGTTAGATCAAATTTGGCGGTGTCATTTTCTGTGGTGAGGGGAGTGGCAGTTAATCCTGTTAGTTCTAAGGGAGACGGGGGACTATTTTGCAACAGAAAATCCACTTGAAATAAAGGCGCGTGACTTAAATCTCGTTCAGGTTGTAGGACTTCTACTAACATTTCAAAAGGCAAATCCTGATGAGCATAGGCATCCATTGCCATTTCCCGCACTCGACCCAATAACTGATTAAAATTGGGTTTACCTGACAAGTCAATTCGCAGGACTAAAGTATTGACAAAAAAGCCGATTAAACCTTCAATTTCCCTGGGATTACGGTTAGCAATGGGAGTACCAATTAAGATGTCTTCCTGTTCTGTATAACGGTAAAGTAAGACAGCATAAGCTGTTAACAGGGTCATAAATAAGGTGACACCCTGTTCCTGGGTTAATTGGGTCAGTTTTTCGGTTAATTCCCAAGAAAGGCTAAAGGGTAAATGTCCCCCAGCAAAACTTTGTTGATTGGGTCGAGGTCTATCTGTTGGTAAAGATAGGAGGGCCGGTGCGCCGGCTAACTGTTTTTGCCAGTAGTCTAGTTGCTGTTGCAATACCTCTCCCTGCAGCCATTGTCTTTGCCAAAGGGTAAAATCTCCATACTGGATAGATAGGGGATTTAGAGGCGAAGATAAACCCTGAATATAGGCATTATAGAGGGAGGTTAGTTCCTGAAGAAATACCTCCATTGACCAGCCATCACTGACAATATGGTGCATACAGACTAATAAGAGATGTTCCGTTTCAGATAACACCAATAAAGTGATTCTGATTAAGGGTTCACCAGCTAAGTCAAAGGGTTGAATCGCTTGATTTTGTGCTAACTCTTGAGACGCAATTACTTTTTCACTACCAGATAAATGCTGTAAATCAACAACCGTAACTGTCCAGGTTCGTGTCTGTATAACTTGGGTAGGGATACCATCAACGGTAATAAAGTTGGTGCGTAAAGCTTCATGGCGATCGCAAATTTCTTCTAAACTCTGAATTAAGATTTCTGAGTTCAGGTTTCCCTCTAAACGCAAGGCTAGTGGTATATTATAAAAAGAACTATTCGACTCAAATTCAGCCAAAAACCAGAGACGAGTCTGAGCAAAAGATAAGGGTAGTTCTGCTGTTTTGTCCCTGGGTAAAATCGGCAATTCAGTGAGTTGTTCTCCTTCGGAAATCCGTTTTATTTCCTGGGCTAATTCGGCGATTGTCGGTGCAACAAATAACTCCCGTAAGGGCATTTCTACCTGAAAAGCCTCACGGATGCGCGAAATTAGTTGCGTTGCTAATAATGAATGTCCACCTAACTCAAAGAAGTTGTCGTGAATCCCCACCTGTGCAACTTTTAACACTTTTGCCCAAATCGAGGATAATATCTCCTCAATGGGGTTACGCGGCGCGATATACTGCTCTTGGCTTTGGAATTCGGGAGCCGGTAAAGCACGATGATCGATTTTACCATTAGGCGTTAAGGGTAGGGATTCCAAAATGACAAAGGCACTAGGAATCATATACTCTGGTAACTTGGCTTTCAGGAATTGCCGCAGTTGAGTAATATTAAGGGAATCTTGCTCTTTTTTTGCAACAATGTAGGTGACTAAACGTTTCTGATTTGTCTCATCTTCTTGGGCAATAATAACAGCCGTTTTTACTGCATTGTGCTGACTAAGAACGGTTTCAATTTCTCCCAATTCAATACGGAAACCGCGAATTTTTACTTGATTGTCAATCCGTCCTAAATATTCGATTTTACCATCGGGTAAATACCGACATAAATCTCCCGTTTTATATAATTTTGACGGCTCATTGCCCCCCTTATTAATGGGGGTTGGGGGGATCACTTCATCCTTCTCAAAAGGATTAGGGATAAATTTTTCTTGGGTTAATTCGGGACGATTGAGATAACCCCGCGCTAATCCCATACCACCAATATGTAATTCTCCAGCTACCCCCACAGGAACAGGTTGTAAGCAAGCATCGAGAATATAAACCTGAGTATTACTGATGGGTCGCCCAATGGGAATATTGGTTATAGTTGGTGAAGTAAATTCGGAGAAAGTCGCCACAATGGTTGCTTCCGTTGGTCCGTAAGCATTTAATAGTCGAGGAAGAGGGGAATATTGGCCTGTAACTGTTTGCCATTGCTGTACTTTTGCCGGTTGAATGGCTTCCCCACCAATGACAATTAGTTTAATCTTTGAGAGAATTGGCAGGGTATCAGGGGTTAATTCAGAGGCTAATTGATGCCAATAAGCAGTAGGAATACCCAAAACTGTTAATTGCCATTTTTGACAACATTGCCAAAAATACTCACTAGAGCGCAACATCTCTTCTGTTCGCAATACCAAGGTCGCACCCGATAACAAACTAACAAAGATTTCTTGAACGGAAGCATCAAAGCAGATAGAAGAAAATTGCAGAATTTGATCCTCTGAGGTAATACCATACTCTCGAATAGTAGTCAGTATATAGTTGACTACTGAGCGATGTTCAATCATTACCCCTTTGGGTTGACCTGTGGAGCCGGAGGTGTAGATAATATAGGCTAAATTGTGCTGCTCAACTGCTACCAAAGGGCTAACTGTACTCTGTTTGGCAATTGTTGACCAGTCTTGGTCTAAACAGATGGTTATTCCTTGAAATGCTGGTAATTGTTCCAGAAGTTGTGATTGAGTCAGGAGAATACTAAGTTGAGTATCTTCAAGAATATAGGTAATTCGCTCTTTTGGATAATTAATATCTAAAGGAACGTAAGCTCCCCCTGCTTTAAGTATTCCCAGGATTCCGATAATCATGTCTAGGGAACGTTCAACAAAAATCCCGACTAAACTATCGGATTTTACTCCCAAAGATTGTAGGTAATGGGCTAACTGATTAGCCTTACAGTTTAACTCCTCGTAGGTTAAAAATTCATCTTCTAATTTAACTGCGATCACCTGTGGATTCTGTTTTACTTGTTGTTCAAACAACTGATGCAGACATAAATCATTTTTGTAGTCAGTTTCAGTCTGATTCCAATCAAATAATAACTGATTAGTCTCGCTTTTTGTTAGTAAAGGTAATTGACCAATTACTTGTTCTGGATTAGCAATGATCCCAGTTAATAGGTTAACAAAATGCCCTGATAATCGCTCAATTATACTTTTGTCAAACAGATCTGTATTATATTCCCAAATCGCAGTTAATCCGGCTTCTTTTACCTGTATAGATAAACTTAAATCGAACTTAGATGTCTTAAATTCTAAAGGCTGACGAGTGGCTTTTATTCCTTCTAAATCTATACCATCTACAATTTCATTATCTAAACCAAACATCACCTGAAATAAAGGAGTATAACTCATATTTCTTTCAGGTTGTAGGGACTCTACTAACATCTCAAAAGGTAAATCTTGATGGTCGTAAGCATCCGTTGCTGTTTCTCGTACCTGTTTTAATAACTCGCTAAAACTGGGATTTCTGGCTAAATCTGTTCTTAAGACTAAGGTATTGACAAAAAAGCCGATTAACCCAGCTAATTCACTACGAGTACGGTTAGCGATGGGAGTACCGACTAAAATGTCTGTTTGTCCTGTGTAACGATAGAGTAAGGTCTGAAATGCGGTTAACAGGGTCATAAATAAGGTGACACCTTTTTCCCGACTCAGCTTATTTAACCCTTGACTAAGTTCTGGAGAAAGGATACATTTTATCCGATCTCCCTGAAAACTTTGTTGTAGAGGACGGGGATAATCCGTAGGTAGATGTAATAAAGCGGGTGCTGCTGCTAACTGTTTTTGCCAGTAATTTAACTGATTTTCTCGGATTTCTCCCTGTAAATATTCCCTTTGCCAAATTGCAAAATCTGCGTACTGGATTGGCAACTCTTGTAAAAGAGGTTCTAAACCTTTAGTATAGGCATTATAAAGGGTTGTCAATTCCTCAATAAATACCCCCATTGACCAACCATCAGAGACAATATGGTGCAGACAAATCAGCAAAAAATGTTCTGTGTCTGATAACTTAAGTAGGGTGGCCCTAATCAGGGAGTCATTGGCTAAATCAAAAGGTTGATGACTGTGAATTTCTAGCCATTTTTTTATTTCCTGCTCTTCTCGATATTTTGGGCTGTCTTTCCCATTGACAAGCGTTAATTGCCAATTACTTTCTGGTTTAATTACTTGTACAGGATTTCCCTCAATAGTGGCGAAATTTGTGCGGAGGGACTCATGGCGCTGAATAATTTCTTGTAGGCTTTTTTCGAGGACATCTACTTGGAGATTTCCTGCTAAATGCAAGGCCAGGGAAATATTATAAAAGGGACTGTTTGGTTCTAATTGATCTAAGAACCATAAACGCTGTTGAGCATAAGATAGGGGTAATTCTTCAAAATTCATTTTCTTTTTCTTGGTAAAATTGCTGGAACGATGGTATCGGATTTTTGCTGTTTTAACTGTTCAATCTCTTGGGCTAATTCTGCTAGTGTGGCCGAGTTGAATAACTGACGTAGGGGAAGTTCAACTTTCAAGCGATCACGGATCTGTGCTACTAATTTAGTGGCTAGTAGGGAATGTCCTCCCAGTTCAAAGAAGTTATCATTGATGCCCACTTTCTCTACTTTTAGAATTTCTGACCAAACATTTACTAATATATCCTCAATCGGGTTACGCGGCGCAACATATTTTTCTGATGGTTCACTACTAGATTCTGATGGGGGTAAAGCACGACGGTCTATTTTACCATTAGCAGTAAGGGGTAAGGCATCTAAAATAACGAAAGCATTAGGAACCATGTAACTGGGTAATTTAGCTTTCAGAAATTGCCGTATTTCGTTAATGGTAATCGTTTTTTCCGATTGTGGCACAATGTATGCCACAAGACGTTTATCTCCTGTTGTATCATCCCTCACTATTACTACTGTTTCCCAAATCTGGGGATGAGATGCTAATAATGCTTCGATTTCCCCCAACTCAATCCGAAAACCCCGAATCTTAACTTGATTGTCAATGCGCCCTAAATATTCTAACTCTCCCTTAGGTAAATAACGGGCTAAATCTCCCGTTTTATATAATTTTGACGGCTCATTGCCCCCCTTATTAAGGGGGGGGAGGGGGGGATCAAAAGGACTAGAAATAAACCTTTCTGTTGTTAATTCAGGACGATTGAGATAACCTTTTGTTACTCCTGCACCCCCCACATACATCTCACCGGGTACACCAACCGGTACAAGTTGTAAATATTGGTCTAGTAAATATACTTGTAAGTCGGGAATGGGACGACCAATCACACTAGCTGTACTATCCAAGTCGGTCATACTTAATGGTCGATAGGTCACATGAACGGTAGTTTCTGTAATTCCGTACATATTAACTAATTGGGGGCATTGGTCGCCATGGCGCTGAAACCAAGGTTGTAAGCTGTTAATTTCTAAAGCTTCTCCTCCAAAAATAACTAAACGTAAGCTTAAATCGTTATCTGTTGTCGATGAACGATCCCCCCTTGATAAGGGAAAACTTCCTTTTAAGGATTCTTCAGCTTGAATTAACTGACGGAAAGCGGTAGGAGTTTGATTGAGAATTGTTACTTTTTCTTGACATAATAGCTGATAAAATGCTTCGGGGGAACGAGTTATTAAGTAGGGTACAACTACCAAGCGTCCACCATATAACAAAGCTCCCCACATTTCCCACACCGAAAAGTCAAAAGCGTAGGAATGAAATAGACTCCAGACATCTTGACTATTAAAATTATACCAAGCATCTGTAGCGGCAAATAATCGCACGACATTGGAGTGATTGACTAACACCCCTTTCGGTTTACCTGTGGAACCGGAAGTGTAGATAACATAAGCTAAGTTATCTGGGGTGACGGTGTTTTCTAGATTTGAATGGCTGTTTTCGGCAATTTTTTCCCAGTCGGTATCTAAATAAATAATCTGCGCTTGATGTTGAGGTAGAGTTTCTCCTAGCTTTTGTTGCGTTAACAGCACTGATAATTGAGCATCTTCTAACATGAAGCTTAACCGTTCAATCGGATATTCAGGGTCAAGAGGAACATAAGCACCACCCGCTTTTAATATCCCCAATAAACCCACAATCATCTCTAAAGAACGTTCAAGACAAATCCCCACTAATTGATCAGGTTTTACTCCCAAAGACTGTAAATAATGTGCTAAATGATTAGCTCGATTATTTAATTCATTGTAGGTTAATTGTTGATCTGAATATACAACTGCTACCGCTTCGGGTGTGCGTTTTACCTGCTCTTCAAATAACTGATGAAGACACTTAGTAACTGGGTAATCAACCTGCGGATTATGACCGTCTATTAATAATTGATTTTTCTCAAATTCTGTCAGCAGAGGTAATTGAGAAACTCGCGCCTCTGGATTGGCGACAATTCCCTCCAGTAAGGTTTGAAAATGCCCCAATAGGCGAGTAATTGTCCCATCATCAAATCGGTTAGTATCATAGCTAATTCGCACCTGTAATTGCTCCCCAGGGAGCGCAATTAATGTTAGAGGATAATTAGTTTGTTGAGAAACCTGAATATTTTCCAGATAAAAACTATCATTACCTAAGACCGCAGTAGCGTCAACTGGATAATTTTCAAAAACAACTATACTGTCAAATAAAGATGCACTTCTAGGGATTTCACTCCAAGTTTGAATCTCTGCTAATGAACTATATGAGTATTGATTAGACTCAACTAACTGAGCTTGTAAATCTTTCAATAAAGTCAGTGCTGAGGTGTCCGGTTTAACTTGGATTCGCATGGGCAAGGTATTAATAAATAATCCCACCATTGCTTCAATACCAGCAATAGATGTCTCACGACCAGATACAGTCGCACCAAATACTATGTCTGTTTCTTGGCTATAGCGCGATAGCAATAATCCCCAAGTTGCTTGCACTAAATTATTCAGTGTCAAGCGATTTTTCCTAACAAAAGACTGGCAGGCGGCTGTGGTTGAAGCGGGGAACTGAATTTGCTGTTTTTTATAGACGTTGCTATTTTTAGAATTTGATGATCTTTCTATTACCAAAGGAGTAGGAGCAGTAAAACCTTGCAGTTTTTGTTGCCAAAATTCCTCGGCTGGTTTTTGTTCCTGTTGCTGTAGCCAAGCAATATATTGGCGATAGCTGACAACAGGTTGATCAGTGCTAATCTGATTTTGAGAAATTTCTTGATAAATCTTTAAAAAATCTTTAATCACTAAAGATAAAGACCAACCATCAAGTAATAAATGATGACTACTCCAAACAAATTGATAGGTATTTTTATCCAACTTGATCAGATTTAGGCGCATTAATGGAGCTTCAGACAATTCTAGGGATTTTTGCTGATCACTCTCCAAAAAAACTGCTAATTCCTGTTCTTGCTGTTGTGCGGTTAAATGTTGCCAATCATAAGTAGCGACTCTCACAGTTACTTGTCGATAGACTACTTGTACAGGTTGGCTCAATGCTTCCCAAATAAAAGCTGTACGGAAAACGACATACTTTTCTACTAACCTTTGCCAAGCTTGCTCAAATATTGTTGTATCGACATTGCCCTTTAAATTACAACTGAATTGGACGAAATATACATCTGCATCTGGCTCATACAAGCTATGAAACAACATCCCCTGTTGCATCGGCGATAGGGGATAAATATCGGCTACATTTTGTCTATTTGTGCTATTCATCTGGGAGTTCATCGTTACAGTTGAGCTAATATTTGTTCTAGTTCTATTTGGTCGATTTCTAATAAGGGGAAATCTTGGGCGGTGTAATCTCCAGTATCCGCTTCAGTCGGCGGAGGATTCACTATTTCTGGTTCTATTTTTGACTCGGTGACTCTTGTTGCTACTGTGGCTAATTCGGCGATATTTTGATGGGTAAATAATTGTTTGGGGGTTAACTCTAATCCTGCTTTTCTCGCTCTAGTAATGATTTGAATAGTCAGGATGGAATCGCCCCCCAGTTCAAAGAAGTTATCATAGATACCTACTGGCTCTACTCGCAAAACTTGTGACCAGATTTTAGCTAATATTTCTTCTTCTAGGTTACGAGGAGCAACAAAATTCAATTCTATCTCTCCACACAAGTTGGTTTCAGGTAAAGCGCGACGGTCAATTTTACCATTAGGTGTTAGGGGTAATGATTCCATGATTACGAAAGCACTGGGAATCATATAATCTGGTAGCTTTTCTTTTAAGAATTGTCGTAATTCATTGGGGGTTGGTGTTGTCTCTTTTTGAGGGACAATGTAGGCAACTAAACGTTTATTTCCTGATGTATCTTCCTGGTCAATAATAACCGATGATTGTACTTGAGAATGTTGTTTTAATACTGTTTCAATTTCCCCTAATTCAATACGGAATCCTCGTATTTTTACTTGATTATCAATCCGTCCTAAATACTCAATATTACCGTCAGGTAAATAACGCGCTAAGTCTCCTGTTTTATAGAGACGAGAATCTGGGTAATTACTAAAAGGATTAGGAATAAATTTTTCTTGTGTTAATTCTGGACGGTTAAGATAACCTCTTGCTAATCCTGCTCCACCTATATGTAATTCTCCTGGAATACCTACAGGTAATGATTGAAGATTGGAGTCTAAAATGTAGATTTGTGTATTAGAAATTGGACGACCAATGGGGATACGTTGTCCATACATTTCTCTCTGACAATTCCAAAAAGTTACATCAATACAACATTCTGTCGGTCCATAGAGATTGCACAAATTTACATTTAGTTGGCTCAATAATTTCTCTTGCAAAGCCACTGGCAAGATTTCACCACCACAGAAGACTCGTTTGAGTAACTGACAATTTTCGATTCCTCCCTGTTCTAAAAGCATTTGCAGTAAGGATGGCACAAGTTGAACAGTAGTTACTTGCTGTTGGGCAATTGTTTTTAAGAGGTAATCGCTGTCGGTATGACCCCCTGGTTGAGCTATTAACAACTGTCCACCTACTAATAAAGGAGCGTAAAATTCCCAAACTGACGCATCAAAACTAAAGGGAGTTTTTTGCAGAACTCTATCCGTTTTAGTTAGGGGGAATGTTTCTTGCATCCAGAACATATGATTGGACAGGTTACTGTGGGAAAGCATTACCCCCTTCGGTTGACCAGTAGAACCTGATGTATAAATAACATAAGCTAAATTAGTTGCTTGTACATCAGTAATTGGATTATCCTGACTGAACTGAGAAATTAACTCCCAGTCAGCATCTAAACAAATAAGTTGTGCTTGATGTTCAGGTAATTTATTAATCAATTTCTGTTGAGTTAGTAACACTTTAACAGCAGCATCTTCTAACATAAAAATAATCCGTTCAATCGGATAATCAGGGTCAAGAGGGACATAAGCCCCACTCGCTTTAAGAATGCCTAATAATCCCACAATCATCTCTAAAGAACGTTCTACACAAATCCCTACTAAAGTATCAGGTTTTACCCCCAAAGATTGCAAATAATGTGCTAACTGATTAGCTCGACAATTTAACTCATTATAGGTTAATTGTTGACCTTCAAATACTACTGCAACAGCATGAGGTGTCCGTTCAACTTGTTTCTCCAACAACTGATGAATACACTTATCTAATGGGTACTCAGCCTGAGTATTGTTCCACTCAAAAAGTAACTGCTGTTGCTCAACTTCTGTGAGCATTGGTAATTGGGAAATACGCTGCTGTGGGTTAAGCACAATAGAGTTGAGCAGTCTTTCAAAATGCTTGGCCATGCGCTCAATAGTAGCAGCGTCAAATAAGTCAGTGTTGTATTGCCAACATAGCTTAATCACTCCTTTCGCTTCTCTCACCATTAAACTCAAATCCAAGTGTCCGCCCTGTTGTCCGAACAAGTGTGGCTCCATTGGCAACACTGATTTTTGCAGATGCAAGGAATTATTTTTTGGTTCACACCAAGTTTGTGCTTGCCAAGCAAAACTAACTTGAGAGAAAGGCGAACGGCTGGGATCGCGTTGTGGCTGGAGTTTTTCTGCTAACAGAGAAAATGGGTAATCTTGATGATTTTGAGCTTGGCTAACTATTTTGCTGACTTGAGCAAGAAGTTCTGTAAATGTGGCATTCTCCTGGACAGAAACTCTTAAAACGGTCAGGTTAGAAAAGTAGCCGACAATCTCTTTAAACTCTTTACCCGGCCGTCCTCTCATCGGGCTGCATAAGAGGATATCTGTTTGATTGGTGTAGCGGTAAAGTTGGACGTAAAATGCTGTAAGCAGAATCCGATAAAGGCTGGTTCCAGATGCTAAAGCTAGATGCTTGAGTTTTTCAATTAACTGTTCATCTAGCTTGACAATGTATGAGGCTCCCTCATAAGTCTTGACTGGGGGGCGGGGTTTGTCTGGGAGCAAATTCAAAATTGGCAATTCGCCAGCTAATTGTTTTTGCCAATATTGCCACAGTTTTTCTCCCCTATTACCCGATAGCATTGCTGCTTGCCATTGGACAAAATTTGCATAGGTTTTATTTTCATTCCAAGAATCTGGGGCTGTTTCTGTCTGCTGTTGACTAAATTGCTCCACTTCCTCTGGATATAAAGCTTGAAATTCACTCAGCAGTAAATCATAGGACCACATATCGCCAGCAATGTGGTGCATTGTCAGCAAGAGAATGTGTTCTTCTGCTGAACGAGTAAATAAATTCACCCGCAAAACTGAATCTTTTTCTAAGTTAAAAGGGTGGTCAGCAATAGCATAGATTTTTTCTACTAATTGCTCTTCCCTCCAGTCGCTGGCATCTATTACCTCAACCTGAAAATTCTCTTGCTGGTTAACCTGCTGTACCGGTTTGCCCTCATGACTGGTATATGTGGTTCTCAGAATCGGGTGCTTTTCAATAATTTTTTGCCATACACGATTGACAACAGGAATCTTTAAATAAGAATAAATTTTTGCAGTAATAAATATATTATAAGCAACGCTTTCTGAAGCAATCTGGTAGATTAACCACATTGCTTCTTGACCACGTGAAAGTCCAGATGAACTTGGGTAAATTGTTTTCATATTTCTACTCATGACTCTCCCGCATTTGTGATAAAAAAATGTTATCTAGGGGAAGGCGTATGCTTTATGCCCCTACAGAAACCGAATTTGCCCCGCTATAGGGGCGCAAGGAAGCCGAGTACAAAATGTAACATATATCGAACATTTTTCACCATGATGTCGCAAGGTCTGTTATCGCTTTGAGGGAACAGGGAACAGGGAACAGGGAAGAAAATCGGCGCACCTCATTGCTTTGAAAACTGTACCATGAAATCCTATCATAGAAAAAAAAATTTGTCATGGTCAACGAAATTCGGTAATATGTGGTAAGCTAAACGGCGCTTAACCTGCATGATCCAACAGCTATAACCCTTTTGGAGTCTATATCGGTGATCCGAAGTAAAAGCCGTTTAGCTTAGTCTGAGAAGCGCTCACTAGCTTTAGCTATCAAAACAATGGTTACTTGTAGTAAGATAACGAGGGTTAAAGAAGCAGTAGCAAGGGTGGCTGAGAAAGCCATCTCTTTACACTGACAGATAAAGCGACGGGAGTATGTTAGCACAACTCAAACACAATAACCTTAAAATTGTCGGGGAGCTTTATATTTTCGCCAATTGCCTTCTACTCCGCCAATCCAGCCAAAATCTAAAATTATTCCAGCAAAATGTCCACAACTCAGATATAAATGCTATATGTCCGCCAAAGTCCCTCAAGATCGATCGACGACTAATATTATCTCCGATGTCAGCAAATTTTGGCACAGTGTCAAGCTGATCGCTGCTCCCTATTGGTATCCTACTGAATCGGGGGGAAGGACTTTTTCCGATGTGATCCAAGCTTGGGCAATGCTCCTCCTACTAATCGGGGTAATCCTAGGAGTTGTGGGATTAAATGCCTTCAATAGCTTTGTTAGTAATTACTTAGTTGATGTCATTCTTGAAAAAAGTGATTTTGATAAATTTGTCAAAACTTTGGTAGTTTTTGCGGTTGGACTGCTCTTTGTCACCCTTTTAGTTGGCTTGCTTAAATTTCTCAGAAAAAGAATCGCCTTGGATTGGTATGCTTGGCTCAACGACTGGATTCTCAACAAATATTTGCATAATCGCGCCTATTACAGAATTAATTTTAAATCCGATATCGACAACCCAGATCAGCGTTTATCCCAGGAAATTGAGCCGATTACCAGTAAAGCTCTCTCCTTTTTTGCAGTTGCCCTGGAAAATGTCCTAGATATGATTACTTTTTTAGTGATTCTCTGGTCAATTTCTTCCTCTGTCGCCATTATTTTAGTCGTTTGGACAATTCTCGGTAACGTCATTGCTATCTATTTTAACCAAGCTTTAAATAAAATTACTCAAGAAGAATTAGAACTTAAGGCTAACTACAATTATGCTCTAACCCACATTCGTAATCATGCGGAGTCAATCGCTTTCTTTGAGGGAGAAAATCAGGAATTAAATATTATTCAGCGGCGATTTAATAAACTCTTAGACAGCGCTAAACGTAAAATTGATTGGGAGAGAGGCACAGAAATTTTTAGTCGGGGCTATCAGGCGGCAATTCAAGTATTTACTTTTGTCATTTTGGGTCCTTTGTATATCAATAGTGAGGGCATTAGTTTCGGACAGGTCGGGCAAGCCTGTTTAGCGGCTAATTTGTTTGCTACGGCGCTGGCGGAATTAATTAGTGAATTTGGCACTTCGGCACAATTTAGCAGTTATGTTGAACGTCTATCGCAATTTTCCCAAGCCTTAGAAGAAGTCATTAAACAACCCGAAAATTTAAGCACGATTAAAACCATCGAAGAAAACCAATTTTCCTTTGAAGATGTCACCTTGCAAACTCCCGATTATGAACAGGTAATTGTCGAAAACCTCTCCCTTTCTGTTCAGCCAGGACAAGGTTTATTAATTGTCGGTCCGAGTGGTCGGGGTAAAAGTTCCTTGCTACGCGCTATCGCCGGTTTATGGAATGCAGGCACAGGCCGATTAGTGCGTCCCCCCCTAGAAGAAGTATTGTTTCTGCCCCAACGTCCCTATATAATTTTAGGAACCTTGCGAGAACAGTTACTCTATCCCAATCGTAATCAAGAAACCAATGAGATAAGATTGAGGGAAGTTTTGCAAGAAGTCAATCTCCAAAATTTACTAAATCGAGTCAATAGCTTTGATACAGAAGAGCCTTGGGAAAACATTTTGTCCCTGGGAGAACAACAACGTTTGGCTTTTGCTAGGGTATTAATTACCCGTCCCAGTTTTACTATCCTCGATGAAGCCACAAGTGCTTTGGACTTAAACAATGAGGAAAATTTATATCGGCAATTGCAGAAAACTCACACAACTTTTATTAGTGTCGGACATCGGGAAAGTCTCTTTAACTATCATCAATGGGTTTTAGAACTCTCTAGTAATTCCCATTGGCAACTGCTTACAGTGGAGGAATATCGCCGACAAAAAGTGAAAGAAATTATTAATATTTCTGTCGATAATTCTCAAGCTAGGCTCGAAGATTTACCGAATCAGGAAACCGAGGTCAATCCTAAAATCAATTCTGCCGGGGAACCCCCCCCCGAATCGCCAACAACAACAATCTTACCAGAACCCCTAGAAGGACTTTCCCATGCACAAATGAAGGAATTAAGCGACTATTCCCTCAGTAGCATTAGAAGCAAAGCCAGTCAGGGAAAATCAATTACGGGGAAAGATGGACTGACCTATCGCTATGACAAAGACCCTAAAATCTTAAAATGGCTAAGAGTTTAGCCGATGAGAGACCGGTCAAAAAACAACGTTAAACCATTACACCAACTTAGCTACCCAAAAAATGAATCAAACCCTGGTTAATCAACAACAGTTCTTCCAAGAAATCGTCCAAGATATCGAGCAAAATAAAATTGCAATTGCGGCGAAAAAACTGCGTCAACAGGAAGCAGATGGCTGTGAAATTCCGGCTCAGTGGCTGTGGAAAACAGCAGAGGCTTTAGAAACCGATGACTGGAGCATTTTATCAGAAGATTTCATTAATCTGAATTTTATCGATAAAAATGGTTATTTTCTGATGATTGCTCCCTATAGCATCAATCGTCAGGGGAAGCAACAAGTCACTTTGAGTGCGATTTACGGAAAAATTCATAAAAATAGTGAACCTTCTATTGAACAACTAGAAAGGTTAATTCGTGAAAAATTTGGCAGTTTAGGACAACCGATTCCCAGAAATTTGTCCTTTACTGAAATTGCTAGTTGTGGTACAGTTAGCGGAGAAAAGGGGGAGGCTTTTATCGTTCCTCATAGGTGGACTTTTCCCAATAGTGTTCAGGGACCAGCTTTAAATAATGCCAGTGAGCAAAAAAGACGCTTTTCCGGTTCTAGCTACGAATGTATCCGAAAAATTTTTGAGCCAGAAACGGCCGATTTGCTATTAGGACCCCTAGAGGATAAAATTAATGGTGAACGCTATCGTCATCTCGATACCCAATTCCATGAAGCGGGTCATGCTAGTGGGTTAGGATTTGACTTAAAACTCAAAAATAAACTGTTTCAAAACTATACTTATGCTGGAGTCGAGGAGTGGCGCTCAGATAGTTTAGGGTTTGAATTTGCCGATTGTGCTTTACCTGCCGAAGAAGCGGGAAAATTAGTCGCTGTTAATTTCTGCATTCGCTTTGGTTTAGATGCTCACCGTTTAGGGGGTTTAGAAAAAGATGTGGATGTCCACGCTAGTTTGATCAGTTTGGAATATCTCTTGCAGAATGATGCTATTTATCTCACAAAAAATGGTCAATTGGCCCTGCGTAATGTCAGTTATCCAGGCTTACTAAAAGCGGTGGAAATGCACCGAACAAAAGCTTTATCTCTAACGCGAAGGGAGTTGAATCTAAATAGTTTAACAGGTCTTTTTGCTCTGTATAAAGTGGATATTCATCCCGCAACCCAATTAATTTTTCAAGGACTAATTGTAGAGCGATGCCGCGGAATTTGGTCAGAGTTACAATAAGTACCTAGGGTTTGCTGATAATCGGCCCGGGGAGGGATGTCAGTCAGCCATCTGCATCCCACCAAAGCCTATTGATGGCGATAGGGATTGGGGTCAACTCCTCTGAGTTTCTGGCCACAGCAAGTGCCGGCCTGGGAATATTAGTCGTTGACTCCTAAGTAGCTGTTTGCAATTAAATAGAAGATAGGTTTTGCACTCGATCCCCCCTGCCCCCCTTAATAAGGGGGGTGCCGACAGGCGGGGGGATCTTAGAGTTTTTTACGCCCATCTACTTACACATTTATTTATATATATATCGCTAGATAACTAAAATGTGTTAAGCTAGGCGGTAGCATTCTGGGAAATCATGACAGATAAATCAATCTCTTATTAGTCAGAGTCCCTGAACCCCTGATTACCCCTTTCTCCCCCGGTCGATGACAAAACCAATGGCTGAACAACGCTCTGTACTAAAATTTAATGGCATCGATGATCATATTGATCTATCCCACGGATTTCTTGACATCGATCAGAGTATTACCATTACATTTTGGGCAAAAGGGGAAAATAATTTAGCTACAGAAACGACTCTTTTAGAAGCTGTTAATCGGGAAAATAACCGGGTTCTACATATTACCCTGCCTTGGGGCGATCCCGTGAAACCTGCGATTTTTTGGGATGCGGGTAATGAAGAAGGTTTCGATCGAATTGAAAAAAAAGTCAAGCTTAAGGATTATAGTGATTGGACTCACTGGGCCTTTGTCAAAAATGCGACCACAGGCCGAATGTTGATCTATCGCAATGGGATCATTTGGCATCGTGGCAACGGTCATAACCGTGCCTTAACTGGGATTGAAAAAATCATCTTGGGAGCCTCTGTTAATCTCTCTCATTATTGGCAAGGTTGTCTTGCAGAACTTTCTGTTTGGAATCAAGCGCTTAGCCAAGAAGAAATCCAAAACGCGATGTATCAATCTCCCCGGGTTGATGACCTTGGCTTAGTTACTTATTTATCACTCAATGGCAGTGCCGAGGATCAAACAAGTTATAGCAATCATGGTATTCTTTATGGGACAACCTGGCAACTAGATAGTCTTCCCTCCAAACCGACCTCGATCCCTAAATCAAAAACTCAGACTAGCAGTAAAGCTAGAAGGAGTGCGAAAAGGATAACAATGGTCAACGAAATTTTTAACTCCCTTGAAGAAGAAGAAGTGGTTGAACAGGATGCTCCAGCAGAAAATCAAGAACCTTCCCCGGAAGATAATTCAGAATCAATTATAATTGCCGCAGAAGCTGCTCTTGCCAGCAATGAAATTGAGGAGATTAGTGAAACAGCAATTTCTCAACCGGATATCCTCACTTATTCAAGCCAGAAAAAACGGTTAATTATTTGTTGTGATGGTTCTTGGGAAGACTCCACCAGTGCCTATCCCACCAATGTGGTTAAATTCGCCGAATCTATTAAGTATATTGCCGAGGATCAAACCCCCCAAATCGTCTTTTTGTCAGGTTCTGGCACCCCCGAAGATAACGAATTTATTAAAAGTTTAGGGAATGAAACTTTTGGCTGGGGCCTTGATCGAATGATTCAAGATGCCTATCGTTTTCTTGTCCTTAACTACAATCCCACAACCGAGGATGAAATTTATTTGTTAGGTTTTAGTCGAGGCGCATATATCGTTCGTTGTTTGGCTAGTTTTATCGATAAATGTGGAATCCTAAAACGCTCTAAGATTAAAGAAATTCCCCTAGCTTATCAACTCTATCGAGACCACACCGTTAGTTCCGATAGTGCCAAAGCTCAACAATTCCGTGCCGCTAATGCTAAAAAAATTGAGACAGAAAAGGAAGATTTTCAAGATCGTATTCCAGTTAAGATGTTAGGTTGTTGGGATACAGTTGGTAGTTTTGGTATTCCTGATTTAACTCCTTGGTTTCCCCTGGCTAAGTTTTATCATAAAAAATATGAATTTAGTAATACAAAATTAAGTCCGATTATCCAGAATGCTTTTCATGCTGTTGCCATTGATGAAAAACGTAAAAACTTCCCTTCCACTCCGATCAAAGCCAATCCAGAAAATCCCGAACAAGTTGTCAAAGAAGTTTTATTTGTGGGTGAACATACCTGTCTAGGTGGTGGCAAAAAAGAATATCAAGGACTTTCCGATTACCCCTTACAATGGATGATTAATCAAGCCAAAAAATTGGGATTAGAGTTTGACTCAACCACCTCTGAATCCGAGGAATTCCAAATTAAACCAGACCCGACCATCAAGTTCGATAATACGGTTAAGGGATTATTGGGAGGTGAGCAATGGCGATATTTCAATACAAAAGTTGTCACTGTTCATCACAGTGTGGTAAAACGATTAAAGGCTTTTTCCGATTATCGTCCCAAAAGTCTTGAACCTTTTCTTCAAGCTTTACTTGACGACGATCAACAGACAGATTAACCTTGCTTTAAAATTAAATTAATCCTTCGCTAGAAATTTGAGGTGGTTTTTATGGAACTCGATAACATTATCAAAAAAGTGGCAGGTGCTTATTTAGCTTCGGCTGTTATTGCTGTCATCGTGCTAATTCTAACCCTCGGACAACCCTTTGTAGTTTTTATGGGTATTGGAGCGATGGGGTTGGTTACTGTCCTAGGAGATGCGATTGCTCAGTACGGAATTGAAGCGGTTCTGAATGCTTTTTACGCCGAGCGAAGTAAAAAAGAATCCCTGGAAACACTTTTGGCTGAAATTGATGCTTTACCTCTGACTGATGACCTGAAATTAAAAACCAAAAAATACTTGACTGACCATCAAGAACAGACAGTAAAGCAGCAAGAAACGGTAACTGAGCCAACACCTGAAAGTCCTCAAACAGTTGTTATTGAAAATGAACCAGTTATTGAAAATGAACCGGTTATTGAAAATGAACCAATTATTGAAAATGAACCGGTTGTTGTTGAAGTTGAAAATGTTTAATTAGGTATTGCTCCCTGTTGCAATAGCTGGGAGCAGCTAATGATTATTGCTAAGTAACGAGGAATTTTTTGGTCTAAGATAGCTATGCTAAATAGGAACTCTCAACATCTGATGACCTATAAAAAAATTGCCATTTATGAGCAAAGCTATCAACTTCCTGTTTTTAAAAATAGATACTTAAAAAATTTTCAGAAAATCATCAAGGAACGTCGGAAATTAATTCAAGAAGGAGTTCGCTACCATTACTATTTTGGTAAGATTATTAAACGAAAAGAAAAAATTACTCAACAAGAAATCTTGATTGAGACTAAGTTATTAGTTAAAGACTATAATTTATTAATTAACGGACTAGAAATCTATCAAGACGGATATTATCGTTTTTTACTCCAACTCAGTGACAATCTCAAAATTTTATTTTCCCAAAAATATCAAGAATTAAAAATCTTAGACTACGAGAGAATAAAGTTAGAGATTAAAAATAATAATAATCAAAATATTCTCAATCAACTCAAGCTGGAAAAACAGGAAAATTTTCGGGCAATTTTGCTACTGGGAAAAACATCTTTTTTGATGTTGAGAAAAACTAAATTACTAGGGGAAGGAGTTCAGAAATTAGCCGAGGATACTCAAAAGCAGAAAAAAATTGTACAAGCAATTATTCAAGAACTCAAAATTTATGAGGAATTAAATGATTATCAACTCAAATCTCAACGAGTTCGCCAAGAAATTGCTGATCTTGCCCAAAATGCGATTAATTTTGAAAACTACTTACAGGACTATTTTGCTCCTTTTCAATTATTAATAGAAGAAGTCATTAAGGTGGACGAAGAATTTTATGCAACGGTTGGAGAAATTAAGTATTTGGTAGACAATATTTTTCAACCTCAGCCTGATCTCTTAGAAACGTCAGATTCCAGCATAAGTTCTGAGTTTTTGCTAAATTTTCTAGCGACTGGTTACGAGAAAGAAGCAAGGTTAAAAGAGGCTTTTTCCTCTGATCAATTTAATGATTACTTATTCAATGAAAGTGAATGGTCAGCACAATTCATTTCCCTAGAAAAAACCATCAATAAATTATCTGATCATTTAGCAGAACAAGAGGCTTGTCAAAAAGACGCTATCCCAAAAACTCCCCTAGCAATAGTTGTCTCTCAATTCACTCAAAACAATCTTGACAAATCTTCTAGTTCTAAAAATCCCCCGACTTCCCCAAATATCTTAACTCAAGAATCGGCCGATCTTGATTATAATCAATTACAAGATTTGCTAAGAAAGCAACAGTGGCAAGCGGCTGATCGCCAAACAACCAAACTACTATTAAAAATTTTGGGTAGAACCTACTGGAATGAGGTTTATCCTCAAGATATTGCTCAATTACCTTGTTCGGAACTGAAAAAAATTGATCAACTTTGGCTGCATTATAGTAATGGTCATTTCGGGTTTAGTATTCAGCAGGCCATTTTCTCTAGTCTCGGTGGTTTAGTGGATTATGAAACCCAAAAGAAACTTGGCGATCGCCTAGGTTGGCGGAAGGAAGGTAAATGGCTCAATTATGAGCAACTAAACTTTCAATTAGAGCCGAATTCTCCCCTCGGTCATTTACCGGTTCATTGGTTGATTTTTGAGGAAAATCTTGGTGATCCATCTGCCGAGGTTTCTGATCATCAAAACTCCGTGGCTTTCTGGAGAGTTGGCAATTGGTTATTATGGCAACTTCACCTCGTTTTCAGCAAAATTCAAGCCTGTGGAATTATTCCTCTGTCTGACTTTTAAAGCCATTATCCCATTAAAAACTGATTTGGTATCCCTACCAATTTCTTGACCGATAGTTAACTCTTAATCAGAAAAATATCGCCAAAAAATACCCCCTTTTTACGGTAAATAAAAAGGGGAGAAAATATTAGATAGCCTTACAGTCCAGCCATCCATTCCGTATGGAAAAACTCACCTCTGGGTTTATCGGTACGTTCATAGGTATGAGCGCCAAAATAATCCCGTTGTGCTTGGGTGAGATTTTGCGGTAAATTGGCCCGACGATAACTATCAAAATAGTCCAAAGAAGAACTAAAAGCCGGGACGGGAATCCCCAACTTATTAGCCAAGACTAACACCTCACGCCATGCTTCTTGGCGATCAAGGATACTTTGCTTAAATTCCGGCGCTAACAACAAATTCGGCAGGCCCGGATTTTCCGCAAAAGCCTTGCGAATTTTATCCAAGAAACTGGCCCGAATAATACAGCCGCCCTTCCATATCCGGGCCGATTCCGGCAGACTGATATTATAGTTAAACTCCTGAGAAGCTTTAGCGATTAAAGCCATACCCTGGGCATAGGAACACATTTTCGAGCAGTAAAGAGCATCACGCACCTTATCCACAAATAGTGCCGCATCCCCCGGATAGGTTTCCCCTGGTCCGGGTAACTCTTTGGCTGCGGCCACCCGTTCATCCTTATAAGCGGACATCACGCGAGCATTAACCGCAGCATAAATGGTCGGAATTGGCACCCCCAACTCCAAGGAACTTAACACGGTCCAGCGTCCTGTTCCCTTTTGTCCCGCCGAATCCAAGATTAAATCTACTAGATGATGACCGGTTTCTGGGTCAACACACTTAAAGATATCGGCGGTAATTTCAATTAAATAAGAATTAAGCTCATCGGTGCGGTTCCACTCGGCGAAAGTTTCCTGTAACTGCTGATTGCTTAGTCCTAGACCATTTTTCAGCACATCGTAGGCTTCGGCAATTAACTGCATATCGCCGTACTCGATGCCATTGTGAACCATTTTCACATAATGGCCCGCACCCCCGGCCCCCACATAAGTTACACAGGGACCATCATCGACTTGGGCGGCAATTTTGGTTAAAATCGGCTCTAATTCCCGATAGGCGAACTCTGTACCCCCCGGCATCAGGGAAGGACCGTGCAGAGCGCCTTCTTCGCCACCACTGACCCCCATACCGACAAAACCGAGTTTAGTGGTCGATTCTAGGTCGCGGGTGCGTCTTTCCGTGTCCTCATAGAGGGAGTTACCGCCATCGATAATCATATCTCCTTCTTCGAGAAGGGGTTTTAATTGTTCAATCACGGCATCCACCGGCGGGCCAGCTTTTACCATGACCAGAATTTTGCGGGGACGCTCTAAAATTTGGACGAATTCTTCTAAACTATAGGCCGCCTTGACATCTTTGCCGACGGCGCGAGTTTCCATAAATTCTTGAGTTTTGCTGGCGGTGCGATTGTAAACAGCGATGGGAAAACCCCGACTCTCCACATTGAGAGCGAGATTTTCTCCCATGACAGCTAGTCCGATAACACCGAAGGTACGTTTAGTCATAGAAATTCAGTCTCGGCTGATGCGTTCTTCCTCCCCTTTTAGCGCCTACTTTCCCTAAGATAGCTAAACTTTCCCTATTTCTTAAGCCTTGACTAATCAGTGATCAGTAATCAGTAATCAGTAATCAGTAATCAGTGATCAGATTTGGGTTTTCAGTGACCGGCATTAAGTGAGGAGTGTGACAGCGTTTCTCCTCAAGATGAAGTGTAACCTAATTTGGTATCACCCCCTGACGACTGGCTACTGTTGCCCGTTCCCTAAAACCAGAGACTTCCTACCTCACCATTAAGATAACTGCTATAAATGGCATTAACAGTGCTGTGTTTTCACTGATGACTGAAAAACCCCCAAGCGCAGAAAAGTTAATGCTAATGTTAAATTAAATTAAGAAAATCCCCATTATTCCTCGGCTTATATGCAGTTAACTTGGCTTGATAGTAATTCTTGGTTAATCGAAATCGGGGGAAAACGCCTGCTTCTCGATCCTTGGTTGGTAGGTTCCCTGACTTTTGGTAATTTAACTTGGCTATTTGAGGGCAAAAAAACCTCTAATCATGCCATTCCCCAAAATATCGATCTGATTCTTCTCTCCCAAGGTTTGGAAGATCACGCCCATCCTCCTACTTTACAGGTACTCGATCGCCAAATTCCCGTGGTGGCTTCTCCTAATGCCGAAAAAGTCGTTCGAGCACTCAATTATACCCATCGCATTTCTTTAACCCACGGCTCTAGTTATATCTTTGACAATGCGATCGAAATTACTGCTGTCCCCGGTTCTCCAATCGGGCCGACTCTGGTGGAAAATGGTTATGTTATCAAGGAATTAGCGACAAATCAGAGTATCTACTACGAACCCCACGGTTATCATTCTCCTAGCCTCGATTCTCTCGGTAAAATCTCCGTGATTATTACCCCTTTGATTGACTTAAAAATACCTTTCCTCGGACCGGTAATCAAAGGACAAGAAAGCGCCTTAGCAGTCTGTCAACGCTTGCAGCCTCAATATATTATTTCTACGGCTGCTGGTGGTGATATCGAGTTTAAAGGATTATTAATGGCGGTGTTAAGTGCTGGGGGTAGTCCCGAATCTTTTCAAGAATTATTAACATCCCATGACTTGCCGACAAAGGTAATTGATCCTCGTCCTTGGCAACCTTTTACAGTGGAATTGGGCGAGTGCGTTCCTGGTTTGAGCTAATCTAAGTTAAGGGAAGAATAGAAAAAAGTCAAAACTTTCTTCCCGATTTTTATCTAAAAAAGTAGAATTTTTGTTATATCTTTGCTGGCTACAGATAACATTAATTGTTTTAAAAAACTGGCTCTCTTGCATATTGGATGTAAAATAGGGAGCATCCCCATTGTACTATGAGTAAGAATACTTGGTGCTTGCTGAATAACTGCGGTGGTAGATGGTAAAACTTCCAGTTTACACAGCCCGAAATCTTTGGGATTTTTAGTCCAGAAAACTATATAATTAAAAGTGGCTCTTCTCTGCTAAATTGTCTATGAATCAGTTGCCCTTATTTTCTCAGTCAAAATCAGTGCGAGACTTTTATCAACCTGATGCCGAAATAATTCTTTATCAAGGAGATAGCAATAATTTTATCAAGACTATACCAGATAATTCTGTGAGCTTGATTATTACTTCTCCTCCCTACAATTTAGGAAAAGACTACGAAAAAAAAATCTCTTTGGATACTTATCTGGAAACCCAAACCAAAATTCTGGTAGAATTCCCTAGAATCTTGCAAGATAATGGCAGTATTTGCTGGCAGGTGGGAAATTTCGTTCAAGAGGGAGAAGTTTATCCTTTAGATATTTTTTATTATCAGCTATTTAAACAAATGGGTTTCTTTTTAAGAAATAGAATTGTCTGGCATTTTGGTCATGGATTACATACCTCTAAAAGATTTTCTGGCAGATATGAAACTATTTTGTGGTTGACAAAAACCGATAAATATATCTTTAATCTTGATCCAGTGAGAATCCCCGCTAAATACCCTGGTAAGCGCCATTTTAAAGGTAAAAATATCGGTAAACCCTCTGGTAATCCTTTAGGAAAAAATCCCAGCGATGTTTGGGAGTTTTTAGCACAAGAATGGGATGAGTTACTGTGGGATATTCCTAACGTTAAATCTAATCATCCAGAGAAAACTATCCATCCTTGTCAATATCCAATCGAATTAGTAGAAAGATGTGTTTTAGCCTTGACAAATGAGGGGGATTGGGTTTTTGATCCTTTTGCCGGGGTTGGAACTTCTCTGATTGCTAGTATTATGCACAATCGTCGAGTGATGGGGAGTGAAAAAGAAGCAGAATATGTGAAAATTGCCAAGGAAAGAATCGCCGCTTATTTGCAAGGAAATCTCAAAATTCGTCCTTTAGGAAAACCTATTCATCAGCCTACTGGCCAAGAAAAAGTCGCTCAAATTCCCGAAGAATGGCACAATAATATATAGGAAGTAAAACTGAATCTCCCCAAGAAAGTAAAGGTTTTTGCTCTCATATACTTGGGTTTTAATGCTTAGTGCCGTCTAACCCATCCTACAATGATTGATAAGTTTTTTTGTCACCATTTTTAGAGAAAACTTTCCAGAATTGTTGCAGTTTCTTGTCCCGTTTTTTCCCAACTAAAAAGTTCGGCGCGTTGGCGACTCAAGGATTTTAATTTAAGACGTAATTGTTCATCAGTAGCGATTTGCTGCATTGCCTCTCTCATCTCATCAATACTATAGGGATTAATTAAAATTGCCGCATCTCCTGTGACTTCCGGGAGAGAGGAAAGATTAGAAGTAATCACAGGAGTTCCACAGGCGATCGCTTCTAGTACAGGTAATCCGAAACCTTCCCAAAGGGAAGGATAAACTAAAGCAGTTGCTTGGTTTAAAAGTTGCGGCAATTCTTCATAGGAAACATAGTTTAAAAATTGCACCCGTTGAGAGATTGATAATGCTTCTACCTGTTGCTGTAGAGCTGGGGTAAAACGGGGGTCAAATTGACCGACAATTAATAATTGATATTCGGGATCGATTTGGGAAAAAGCAGTAATTAAACGAGCGAGATTTTTATGAGGATCATAACGACCAAGATAGAGAAAATAGGGACGAGTCGCCAGATTTAGAGGACGAAAATTATGAGAATCATATCCAGAAAGAATCACGGTTATTTTGTCAAGAGGTATGTTAAAAAACTTATTAATATCCGAGGCAGTTGCTTGGGAAACAGCGATAATATGTGTGGCTTTTTTCAGGACTTGAGGTAAATAGTATTTATTATAAAAAGTTAAAGGAGAAAATTTCGGGAACCGCAGGGGAATTAAATCATGAACTGTGACAATATAGCGGCAATTTCGATAAATAGGTGCTTCGGGAATAGGGGTAAATAGCAGAGAGGATTTCAATTGTTGATAGGTTTGATAGAGTTGGGTTTCTGTCCAAATTAAGCGCCTAATATTGCCTTTAGTTCCCTGCTCTTGGGTGAGGTTTGCCGACACAGGATAGGTGTTAAAATCTGGGTAACTATTAGAAGTGATTAGGGTAGGATTTAAGTTAGCTAATTGGGGAATTAGATTTTTAGTATAGGTAGTCAATCCAGTATATTTAGTACCGAGAAAAGCGAGATTGATTAATAATTGATGATTCCTATTCATAGATATTAGCTAGTTAAGCAGGTAGGTGTTAAAAGTTGTCAGACACCACCCTTATCAAGGGAAGATTAAGGGGTGATCAGCACCCCCCTTATCAAGGGGGGATTAAGGGGGGATCCATCTTCAATTTAATTATAACTACTTACTTATTATAAAAGAGAAAGATAAGCTTTTATAGTAGCTTGTGCGGTTTTTTGCCAAGAGAATTTTGCCGCTTGTTTTTTTCCTTTAGTGATTAATTCTTGACGGAGAGAGGTATCACTAATAACTTGATAGATTGCTGCGGCAATTTCTAGGGGATTATCGGGATTAATTAATATTGCCGAGTCTCCGGTGACTTCGGGTAAGGATGCAGTATTAGCAGTTACCACGGGACAACCTAAAGTCATCGCTTCTAAAACTGGTAATCCAAAACCTTCATAAAAGGAAGGATAGATAAAAACATCAGCTTTTTGATAATAATCCGCAACTAAGTCATCAGCAAGATAATCAAGATGTTGAATACTATCTCGAAAGGGAGACTGAGATATTTTATCGAAAATTGGTTGATACTTCCATCCTTTTTTGCCAATCAGAATCAGATTATGGTCTAATTTATACCTGTCCTTAAGATAGTTAAAAGCATCGATAAGATTAATAATATTTTTTCGTGGTTCTAGGGTACTAACAAAGAGTAAATAGGGTTTAGTGATAGTTAGAAATGAGGGAGGATTGGGGAGGGAAGAATAACGACTTGCGAGGGGAGTAACAAAAATTTTCTCTGGGTTCACATCTAAATATTCAATAATATCTCGTTTGGTACTTGCGGAGTTAGCAATAACTAAATCTGTCCATTGTAGAGATTGTTTAATCCGTTGGGTGTAGGTTTTGACAATCCCCGTGACAAACTCAGGATATTTTATAAAAGTAACATCATGAATAGTCATAACTTTGCGACTCTGACGACAAGGATACACCACATGATCCAATCCGTGGAGAATATCGGGAGAATCAAGAAAGTTTTCTAGATAGGGAATTAGAGGATTAGGAAATCTGGTTAAGATATTGCTAAGACTGACGGGAATTGGTAAACATTTAACCTCTGGATAGGATTGCAGTTTTTCGGGAATAGAAAGATTACCCCGCAGCCAGTTTTTTACCGATGGTTGAAAACAGAGGGACAGGGAAAAGTTTTCTTGGTTTTGTAATTTAGCTAATTCGGCAATCAGGTGATAAGCATATAATCCAATTCCACTAGGATTTTGTCTTATCGGTGTACCATCAACTAAAATTTTAAGCATTTGCGTTTAGATGAGATTGACGGGATAGATATTTTAAAAATTACAGATTCAATTGTCAATTTTGCTCGCTTAGGACAAGATTAAAATCGGCAATAAACTCCACCCTAATAGTTAATCTTACCCTATAGCGCCCCTAAATAGCAGCCTTTTTGGGCTAGGTTACGGTCAATACTTAATTTATCGGGCAATTTTTTCGATTATTGTCCCACCCTACGACTAGGATTGTCAACGGGTACTTATCAGCTATGACTCTCCTTGACGAAAAACACTGTAATTAGTTATAATCATGGAAGAATGGCTTCCTCGTACTTGTGGTGATCGGAGATTTCTCAAAAGTTATCTCAGGGATGAAGTAGTCCCCCAGAGAAAAACTAATATCTGGTAATGCCGAAAAATCTTGATTAACTAATGTTTTCACTATGTTTAATCGCTTAGTATCTTTTAAATTCTTAGAAGGCCATGAAGGTGAGGTTAAATGTCTAACTTTTTCCCAAGATGGTAAACTTTTGGCTAGTGCCGGAGATGATGGGAATATTCTAATCTGGGAATGGAGAAAAAATCAGAAGTTTTCTTTAACTAAAAAAATTGATGAAGTTTTTGAAGATGATATCAATAAAATATTTGGAGATCTAGAGGAGGGGATTAGCAATATATTTGGAAATAAGGGTGGAATCGCTATACCTAAAATTAATGATATGTTCTCAAAACCACCTCAAGTAAAGGTTTTGGAGATTGATGATATATTTCCAAGACATAGACATAAAAGAATCAACTCTGTTGCTTTTAGTCCCTGTCAAGGATTTTTGGTCAGTGGAGGAGATGATCAAACCCTAAGAATTTGGTCACTGGAAACTAAAAAATTAATCTCTACCTTAACAGGACACCAAGACAAAGTTACAGCAGTAGCTGTTCATCCCGATGGGGAAATTATTGCTAGTGGTAGTGAAGATAAAACGGTGAAAATATGGTCAGTAAAAACTGGAGAAATTCTAGCCACTTTACAAGGTCATAGCGATAAAGTCCTAACAGTTAAATTTAGTCAAAATGGTCAACTTTTAGCCAGTGGTGGCGGCGAAAATGACAAAACGGTAATTATTTGGAATCTGGGAGAAAAGAGCAGTATTACCTTAAAAGGTCATTCCGATTGGTTTGGAGGTATTTTATCGGTAGATTTCGGCAGTAATAACAAATTTTTAGCCAGTGGCAGCAAAGACAAAACTATTAAAATCTGGGATATTAAAAGAGGTACAGAGGTAAAAACTCTCAGCGAACATAGTGATCATATCAATTCAGTTAGTGTTAGTCCTAATAATCAACTATTAGCCAGTGGTGGTGATGATAAAAGCTTAAAATTATGGGATTTAAAAGCAGGAAAAGCGATTATTTCTATTCCCCATCCCCAGAAAATCTATTCCGTTTGTTTTAGTCCCGATGGTAATTATATCGCCACGGCCTGCCAAGATAAAATCGTGAGAGTTTATGGCACTTCCGAACTACAATCTTTAGCAAGTTGAGCAATCTTTGAGCGGGTGCATCTCATTTTTGTAAATCTACTAAGTTGGAATTTTTAAAGGGAAACTATCTGCCAAAATTGATCGTTACTTCCGATTTTATTACTCAATCCAAGCTTTTGGGGGGTTCTACCCCCCAAACCCCCCGTCGGGGGACGAAGCGCCTCCCCCGAACCCCCTGCGCATGAGCTTTTCGGTGGGATGCTTACACGCGGCTGCTGATATATTTGTAATAATTTAAGAGTCACTGATAATTGCTGATTGTCGATATTTCTGCAAATGTGATACTAAATCCGGTTATTAAAAACTGATTATTTATTCCCCTTTGCATGAGTGCCTGTCCTGATATGTAGCCTGTACTCAACGGATTTAGTATAATTATCTACTAGAGATCGCTGCTGGTCTGTTCCTCTCAGAAGTAAAGCTGATATAATTGACAGCTAGGCTGGGCTAGATCGCCTTTTAACTGAATTAAACCCATACTTTCCAGTTTATAGGCAGTAATCGGTTCTAATCGCACTCCCTTATCGGAAGAATTAACCACTTCCCCCATCGCTGTCAATAATTCCGGCTGTTTTTGCAGACTATCCCAGTGATGACGCAGGTGTGCCGCATAAATTCCCCCTTGGGTAGCAGCATTAGGGAGAATATTTTTTTCCCCGCGCACCCGCGCTTCCAGGGCCAAACGGCTAAGATAGGGATGACCAGCGACTAGAGCGATTAAATCCCCGATAAAACGCTGATTATCGTCATTTTTAGGCAATCCGTAGCTACTGGCCAAGTTTTCCAGTTGTTCAATGTTAAAACCGGGTAATTTAATCGCACGACCGACATTAAAGGGAGATTGATTAGCGTCCAATTGAATATAGATTTCCGTGGAATTAGCAATCGCTAACCGCAAATTCTGCCAGATTTCCAAATTATTAGCTTCTTCGTGCCAACAGCGCAAAAGCGGCAGAAAATCCCTAGCGATGTCCGGATACTCGAAAATTCTGTCTAAATTATCTAGGGCCAAAACAAGAGGCCCGTTAATCTGTTCCAAAAGATAGGACTGAAAATAGGTTTGACAACTGATTAAACTGCCAAATAGTTCCTCATCCCAATATTCATCTAATTGAGGCTTTAAACCCAATTCTCGGCTGACATTTGCCGAAAACCAGCGACAAAATCGGTCTAAACTGGCAAACATCGCCTTTTCTGCCACTTGACAATTAATATAAACTGTGCTATGTCCCCAACTATCTGCCTGAGCGAGCAGATGTTTAAGGAGAGAAGTTTTACCGGTTTTTTCGGGAGCTTTAATGCGAATAAGTGACCCCGGACGATTAATTTCTTGATAACAGTCGCTTTCGACGGGAGGGCGGCTAATATAACTATCTATAACCGATTTTTCTGCTAGTATCGGGGTGGGTTGATTTCTCCATTGAGGATATTTGATATCTTTGAACCATTCTCGGAGGATTTGGAACTTACCCGGCCCTTTACTACCTAATTCTAGTTCCGGACAGCCATTATCTTTATCTGCCGAGAAATAGCTATAGATTTTAGTCATTTGTTTTTTATAGGTTTCATGGCTGGCGGCCTCGGCCATTTCCCAAATTTCCTCATCGGGTTTGCGCCAATTTTCGTAGGCAAAACGAACTAAAAAAATCTCCTTTAATTTGCCTTGAACACCGTATTCTCTAGCTAGATGTTTGAGAAACTCGTCCCATCCCTGTGGTTTCATCCCGTTCTACTTTATTCTACTTATATTCCCTTTTTTTCCATGTTAACCCCTTTTTCCCTCTTGGCAATGGGACTGACATCCTAGAAGGAAAGCCCTATGCTAAAAATAGGTCAATTACCTGATGGTGTTTAAGGGAGTAAAACCATGAAAATCTCGTTAACCTTGTTTGTTGTGGTCTCCTTGCTGTTAGGTTCAATTCCTCACACTTTAGCGGTTAATAGTCAAGATAACCATTTTGACCGTTCCTCTTGGCCGCTAATTTTACAAAACCGTGACTGTAAGGGTGATAAGGACGATGATTGCAATTAGTCCTGATTATCTCGGTTAAGGTTGTTAATCCCCCACCGATGAAAAAATCGTGGTCGGGATTTTTTTTAAACCCAGTCAATGGGAGGAAATTGCCAAAGATTGACTTTTATCTTGCTCTCAATGGCCAGGGATTGTCCAGAGGTTAAAATTTGTCTAGGGGTGGCTTCTGAATGTCAACAGCCATTTTTATCGATACAGAAGGGTATAACCGCATATTTGTCAAGATTTTCGGGAAAATTAAAAGCTTGCAGAATCCATCGAGCCGAATTGATAGATAGCTCCTGTTTTTACCAGGAGTAATCTAGAGACTAGATCAGCTTTCGACCTTCATATATACTATGGGCGGGGTTGACAATAGTTCAAAATGATGTTAAGTCTAGTTAAATTAACGGCTTGTGCAAAAATCCTCTCGCTTTGGCAGCCTAGATGTCCGAAATTAGTGAATATAAAATGTAAAGTCAAGTATCTTAGATAAAATTATGGTTACTCTCACCCAAGAAGAAAAACAATCTACTACCTTAAGTGATTATATCGATCAGGTTTTTATCATCGCCTATAAAGAGCCAACAGAGGCACTAGAATCCTGTTTTCGGGAAGGGGGATTTAATTGCGAAGTTCTTAGACAAAAACACCTAGAAGAATATAAGGGTTATTCCAATAGCTACCTTTGTCTTCTTAATCATTGCCAAGCATGGCAACGTATTATTCAGGAAAATAAACCGACTTTAATTATCGAAGCTGATTTTGTTCCCGTGGTGGGCATCAGTCAACTTCCTTTACCATTTAATCCTAATAAAAAAAATGTGGGTATTGCTTGGCTATATACTTGCGCTCCTCAAGTTTATTATGTATCACCCGAAGGTTTTGCCACTGGATTTTCTACCTCTGCTGTTGCCTATATCGTTACCCCAGAAGCAGCAAAAATTATCATAACATTAGAAGAAAAAATTAGGCAAAATCCAGGTCCGAAATCCTATTCTTCTTGGGATTCAACTATTGATGCTCTATTAAGAGAGCAAAAGCTTAAAAATTATCTGCCCTTTCGCTGTTACGGAGAACATGGTGGTTTGCCCAATCTGGAACATTACCGCAATAATTTAAGCAAAGCTCATAGAGCAGATGTACTTTATGGTTCCTTAGCTTTTTTACCAATTTATACTCAAGGAAAAAAGAGTCCTTGGCTGGCTTTTTGGTGGGAACGTTTACAAGCAAGAATTAAAGGCATTGGGAGATTACTTGCGGGTAAATATCTGCGTCTGGCTACACTTCACCGCAATAACTACTCATTCCGTTTTCTCGGTTTCGCTATTTTTAGACATTTAACATGGCGCTTATGAAAAATTATGCCAAATCATTCCTGCTTGTCAAAATCAAGAAGTCGCCTGTAATTCCTCTAAACGTGCTAAAACTTCGGCACTGTGAATGGCAGGATTTACCCCTAAATAAATCTCTTTTAAAATCCCCTGCGGATCGATAAGATAGGTATGACGCAGGGAAACATAACCCATCCAAGAACCATAAGCTTTACTAACATCTCCGGTAGTATCTGCCAGCAAGGGAAATTTTAAACCCTCCGAGTCGCAAAATTCCGCATGAGAATCGACATCATCGGCACTTACCCCTAAAACTTGCGTATTTTTAGCCATATATTTCGGCAAATCCTGCTGAAAACGCCGCGCTTCTAGGGTACAGCCCGGGGTAAAATCCTTGGGATAAAAATATAAAACTACCCACTTACCCCGATAATCCGATAGGGAAATATTCCCTTCTCCCGTGTTAGTCGGTAGGGTAAAATCGGGTGCCGGTTGATTTAAAGGGGGTTGGGGGCCTCCTAAGGCGTTAGCATCGGGAATAAGGGCAAAAAATGCCAGAATTACTACGCTTAAAAAACTCAACAGTTGACGACGAGACATAATCAGTTATCAGTTATCAGTTATCAGTTATCAGTTATCAGTTATAGTCATTTCAACTAAGATTGAGAATATCAATGCCAGAGTTCATAAGGGTTTAACTGGTCTATAGCGGTTATCGCATCTGTGTGGCACACTTAAACCTTTGCTGATTAAGCTGTTCAGGATCGGGAATGTACCTCTTGTGAATCAGAAACGCTATAGATTGTATCAGACTTATCTGAAATGATTATAGCAGTCATTTTAGTAAAAAATCGTAGGGTTAGGGGACAAGAGGTTATGCTTCTAGCTTAATATTCTTTACATAACTTGACAAGGAAAGGGCGAGGTAAAGAGGGAAAATAGATCGAGCTTGTCTTCATCTGCCTAACGATCATGTCTATTGTCACCCTTAACCCCCTTCAATCCCATCAAGATTTAGTCATCGATCCAGCCAAAATCACGGGATTACGCGGAAAAATCACTATCCCCGGCGATAAATCCATATCCCATCGTTCCCTGATGTTAGGAGCGATCGCCGAAGGAGAAACCGTTATTCATGGGTTATTATTGGGCGAAGATCCCCGCAGTACCGCTAGTTGTTTTCGTGCCATGGGTGTGGAAATTTCCCAACTCAACAGCGAGAAAGTGATCGTCAAAGGTAGGGGTTTAGGCAATCTTGAGGAACCTTTAGAAATCCTCGACGCGGGCAATTCTGGCACGACGATCCGCTTAATGTTAGGATTATTGGCCGGTCATCAGGACCGTTTTTTTGTCGTTACCGGTGATGCTTCCCTGCGATCGCGTCCCATGTCCCGGGTGGTGAAACCCCTCAAAGAAATGGGGGCGCAAATTTGGGGCAGAAAAGCCAATTCTTTGGCTCCTTTAGCCGTTTCTGGGGAATGTCTGCAACCGATCCACTACTATTCTCCCGTCGCTTCTGCACAGGTGAAATCCTGTCTTCTCCTCGCTGGACTGTTAACGGAGGGGAAAACCACGATCACGGAACCCGCTTTATCTCGCGATCACAGTGAACGGATGCTGCGCGCTTTTGGGGCAAATATTGAGGTGGATGGGGAGACTAATAGCGTCACGGTGACGGGTTATCCCACTTTAACTGGACAAACGGTGATTGTACCGGGGGATATCAGTTCGGCGGCCTTTTGGTTGGTAGCGGGGGCAATAGTGCCTAATTCCGAGTTATTAATCGAAAATGTGGGAATAAACCCGACTAGAACCGGAGTTTTACAGGTTTTACAGGCAATGGGAGCAGATATCACCCTCGAAAATCAACGGGTGGTGACGGGAGAACCGGTGGCGGATCTGCGGGTGAAATCCAGTCAACTACAGGCAACCACGATCGCTGGTGAGATTATACCCCGTCTGATCGATGAAATTCCGATTTTGGCAGTAGCGGCGGTTTTTGCCCAAGGAACGACAATTATCAAGGATGCCGAGGAATTACGGGTGAAGGAAAGCGATCGCCTGACGGTGATGGCCACCCAACTTGATCGCCTAGGGGCAAAAGTAAGGGAATTACCCGATGGTTTAGAGATTACCGGCGGTACGGGCCTATTAGGCGCGGAAGTGGACAGTTTTACCGATCATCGCATTGCCATGAGTCTAGCGATCGCTGCCCTCCATTCCCGTCAACCCACCACTATCCATCGCGCTGAAGCGGCCGGCATTTCCTACCCCGATTTTTTTAGCACCTTACAGCAAATTTGTCAAGAGTAAAAATATTAAGTTTTTCTGCGAACGGGCGAGGAGTAACTGGTAAAATTGCAGGATAAATCACAGAGTAGTAGGCCGCCTGTGTGATAATCAAGTTCATCGATCGAAATAGCGGAAAATAGAAGCGTCCCTAACTCCCATTTCCCTGAAAAATATCTCCCTATCTACCCCTCTCCCGTCTTCTATTCCCCACCGATAATGGAAATCATCGCCCAATTAGAGAAAGTTTCCTATATTTATCCCGAATCCTCCAATCTAGTGCTTAAAAATATCTCTTTAGCAATTCATCGAGGCGAATTTTTAGGTATTATCGGGCCCACAGGTGCAGGAAAAACTACTCTCTGTTTAACTCTTAACGGTATTGTCCCCCAATTTTACGGAGGGCGTTTTTTTGGTTATGCAAAAGTAGCCGGTTTAGACACTTTAACCCATCCCGTTAGCACCTTGGCCCGCTATGTGGGGGCAGTATTTGAAGATCCCGAAACGCAACTTTTAGCCACTTCGATAGAAAATGAAATCGCTTTTACCTTAGAAAATTTACGGCTACCGCGAGAGGAAATTAAAGCGCGTATTCCCAAAGTTTTAGCGGCAGTCCGGTTAGAGGGAATGGAAAAAAAATCGCCGGGGGAACTATCGGGAGGACAAAAACAACGATTAGCGATCGCCGCTGCCCTCGCAGTTCAGCCCGCTTTGTTAATTCTCGATGAACCCACCTCCCAACTGGATCCGGTAGGCTCCCAGGAAGTTTTCGCCACCATTAAGGAGTTAAATCGCCATCTCGGTGTCACCATTGTGATGGTCTCCCACGCGGCCGAGGAAATGGCCGAATATGCCGATCGCCTGGTACTATTAAGGGAGGGTGCGATCGAAGCCATGGGAACCCCAGCAGAGATCTACTCCCAAGTACAACTTTTACAGGAAAATGCCCTGCGTCCCCCGCAAGTGGCCACTACTTTTGCCTTGATCGAGCAGAAAATCGGGGCGATTGAGTCGATTCCTGTCACCCTAGACCGCGGTTTTGCCCGTTTAAACGAGCTTAAATCCTTTTATCATCTTGTCACCCCAAACCCTCCCTTATCGTCGGTTTCTGACCCCTTAAACCCCATACTGAGGGTAAAAAATCTCTGCCATACCTACCCCGATGGTACTACCGCTTTGCGGGATGTGTCCCTCGATATTGCCGAAGGGGAATATCTGCTGATTATCGGTCAAAATGGCGCAGGAAAAAGCACTTTAGTCAAGCATTTTCTCAATCTTCTCTCGGCAACCACTGGTCAAGTTATGATTGACGGACGTTCGACCGGTAGCTTTTCTGTCAGTGATTTAGCTCGCTCGATCGGTTATGTAGCCCAAAATCCCGATAATCAGATTTTTAACACCACTGTCGAGAAAGAAGTATCATTTGCCCTGACTAATCTCGGTTATTCTCCAGAAATCGTTATCCAACGCACGGAAGCAAGTCTAGAAGCCATGGGATTGCTAGAATATCGCTCCTATCATCCTCTCTCCTTACCGAAAGGCGATCGAGCGCGGGTAGTGATTGCGGCAATTTTAGCCATGGAACCGCGTATAGTTGTTTTCGATGAACCCACCACCGGCCAAGATTACCAAGGGGCTAAGGCAATTTTAGATGTGAGCCGTCAATTACACCAGATGGGCAAAACGGTGATTGTGATCACCCATCACCTCTATTTAATGCCAGAATACGCCGAAAGAGTAATTATTATGGGTCAAGGAACTATTCTTTTAGATGCCCCAATCCGGCAAGCTTATCATCAAACCGATCTCTTGGCCAAAACCTATCTAACTCCACCCCAAGCAGTTTTATTAGCACAAAAATTAGGACAACTTTCTGGTTATCCCAATTCTCTTTTAACTCCCCAGGAAATTGCCGATTGTTTTCAGAGGATTTAGCCGTGAGGCTATTTAACTGTTTCTAAAATCAACTTCGATCGCTTAACATTATCAGGTACAGGAATCGGATAATCGCCATTAAAACAGGCAGTACAGAAGGTTTTCGGATCTTCTTTCGTTGCTGTTAACATCCCATCGTGACTGAGATAAGCTAAACTATCCACCCCGATTTGTGCCTGAATTTGGGCCACCGATTTAGTTGCCGCAATTAATTGCTCTTGGTTGTCCGTATCAATGCCATAAAAACAGGGATGAGTCACCGGAGGAGAAGATATTCTCATGTGAACTTCTCTTGCTCCGGCATCGCGTAAAGCTTTAACTAATTTCCGGCTAGTGGTTCCCCGCACGATCGAATCATCAACAATAATAACTCTTTTTCCCTGTAAAACATCCTTTAAAGGATTCAATTTCATCTTAATCCCCGACTCTCTCATGTGTTGGGTTGGTTGAATAAAAGTCCGTCCCACATAACGATTTTTAATCAATCCTTCCGCGTAGGGAATATCAGAAATGCGCGAAAATCCGATCGCAGCCGGAATACCCGAATCGGGAACTCCCATTACCATATCTGCTTCTACCGGCGACTCTTTGGCTAATTGTTCCCCCAAACGTACCCGATAAGTATATAAAGATTCCTCGTGAACAATGCTATCGGGACGAGCAAAATAAATCATCTCGAAAACGCATAATTTTTTCTCCGGTTTCATGGCCCAATCCACCGAAGATAAGCCATCTTCACTAATCCAAACTAATTCCCCCGGCTGCACATCCCGCAGATAATCGGCCCCAATAATATCTAATCCGCAGGTTTCCGAAGCTAAAACATAACGGGGGGGATTGCCTTCTTCTTGCAAAACCCCAATTACTAAGGGTCTGACACCATTGGGATCCCGCGCCCCGATAATTCCCGTCGGTGTGCCGATAACAAGGCTGTAAGCCCCGCTACAATAACTAAAGGCATCGATCGCCGCTTGTATCCAATCCTTGCCACTATCCACTTCCTGACCGATAGCGACGGCGATCATTTCCGAGTCGGTGGTGGTGACGAGATCACAACCGCGCTGTTCTAATACATTTCTTAACTCAAAAGTATTGACTAAATTGCCGTTATGTGCTAAGGAAAGTTTACCTAAACGGCTTTCGATCACGGCAGGTTGGGCATTGGCGCGACGGCTAGAACCGGTGGTAGAGTAACGAGTATGACCGACGGCGTGAGTACCCGGCAAGGTTTTAAGGACAGTTTCGTTAAAAACTTGGGAAACTAAGCCCATTTCCTTGTAACAATGCACCGTTTCCCCGTCGTAGGTGGCAATACCTGCCGATTCCTGTCCTCGGTGTTGCAGGGCATAGAGTCCGAAATAGGTCAGTTTTGCTACTTCTTCCTCGGGGGCATAGAGTCCAAAAACTCCACAGGCTTCTTCAGGCTTATCGACACTGGCAAAAGATACAGATGAGTCGGGATGGCTAGACATGGGAGGGTTGGGGCTGCAGAATACTTTGGTAACAAAATCTTAACCGATCTTAATCTTCTTTTAACGATTTATTTATCAGCTATCAGCCTTTATTTACCGATATAATCGGCCATCTTATCTAGCTGACGGCCTCAAGATTACAGCCTTCTTTCGATCGCTTTTGACCAAACTTGCTGTATAGTTTCTAGACTAACATCGATCGCCGGTTGTTTATTCTGGTCAAGAATTAAAAGAATATCGCTTTTTTCGCTAACTTTGCCGGTTATTTGCCAATAGTCTCCCAATTGTGTCTTTAGATATTCTTCCCAATCTTGCTGATTTTCGGGGGAAACGGAGACGATAATGCAACTAGCTAATTCCCCGAATAATACCGCATCAAAACGGCCCTGATGCTGCCAAGAAAGGTCAATTTCCGCCCCTAACTGCCCACTAATACAGCATTCTGCCAGAGCAGTGGCTAAACCTCCCTCGGCGCAATCGTGGGCAGATTTCACCCAACCGGCGCGAATTCCCCAACGACAGGCCGCTTGTACCTTTCTTTCTAACTCAAAATCAATTACCGGCGGTTTTCCCGTCACCAAACCGTGAATAACGGCTAAATATTCGGAAGCGCCGATAGTTGGCAAGGAGAAACCCAAAAGATAGATTAAATCCCCCGCTTTTTGCCAACCTTGCCCGCAAATTTGCCCGATATCCGGCACTAATCCCACCATCCCAATCACGGGAGTCGGATAAATAGACTGGGGGCTGCCAGCTGCATCAACGGTTTCGTTGTACAAAGAGACATTACCCCCAGTCACCGGTGTATTCATTTCCCGACAAGCTTCGGCAATACCCTGACAAGCAGTGGCTAATTGCCAATAACCGATTGAATTCTCTGGACTTCCGAAATTGAGATTATCCGTGACAGCAATGGGGTCAGCGCCAACACAACTAAGGTTTCTGGCCGCTTCCGCCACGGCCAACTTAGCTCCGTTATAGGGATCAAGATAAACGTATCGCGGATTACAATCTGTAGTCGCCGCTACACCTCGTCGAGAATTTGCGGGATTAGCACCCAGAGGACGCACGCGAATCACGGCCGCGTCGGCCCCCCCGGGGAGAATAACGGTGTTATTCTGGACTTGATGATCATATTGACGATAAACCCAGCGTTTTGAGGCAATCGAGGGACTATCCAGCAGTTTTAATAAAATCTCGTTATAGGATTCGGGAATAGGAATCGTGCTATCTTGCCATAATTGAGCTTTTTGGGCGTATTCCGGCGGTTCTGTTAGTAATTCCCGATGATAAATCGGAGTATTATCCGCTAGGGCCGTGGCCGGAATTTCGGCGGCAATTTCCCCTTTAAATAATATACGGACGATCGGTTCTGCAATTACCTGGCCAGCGACCACAGCCTGAAGTCCCCAACGATGGAAAATCTCGATTAATTCGCCTTCTCGTCCCGATGCTGCCACAAATAACATTCTTTCTTGGGATTCCGACAGCAGATATTCGTAGGGGACCATCCCAGTTTCCCGGACGGGGATTTTATCGAGGTCTAATTCAATTCCCACCCCTCCCTTGGCCGCCATCTCGGAGGTAGAACAGGTGATCCCAGCAGCCCCCATATCCTGGGCCGCCACCACCGCACCGGTCTTAAATGCCTCTAAACAAGCTTCTATCAGGGATTTTTCCAGAAAAGGGTCGCCCACTTGCACCGCGGGCCGGTCATCCATCGATTTATCGGTTAATTCGGCACTGGCAAAACTCGCCCCTCCCATACCGTCGCGGCCGGTGGTAGAACCAACGTATAAAACTGGGTTTCCCAGACCTTTTGCCCCGGATTTAACGATTTCCTCGGTTTCCATTAGCCCTAAAGCCATGGCATTAACTAGGGGATTGCCATTGTAGGCATTATCAAAGTATATCTCACCGCCCACCGTGGGAACGCCGACACTATTGCCATAATGACTTATTCCTTCCACAACTCCGGCAAAAATGCGACGATTGCGGGCATCTTGCAAGTTACCAAAACGGAGGGAGTTGAGGATAGCAATGGGCCGGGCCCCCATGGTAAAAATATCCCGCAGGATGCCTCCGACTCCGGTAGCGGCACCTTGGAACGGTTCCACCGCAGAAGGATGATTATGGGACTCGATTTTAAAGGCTAATCGCAATCCATCGCCTAAATCCACTACTCCGGCATTTTCCCCCGGTCCGACGAGAATTTTTTCGCCGGTGGTGGGGAATTGTTTGAGCAGCGGCCGGGAGTTTTTATAACAGCAGTGTTCCGACCACATCACGCCAAACATTCCTAATTCGGCTTTGTTGGGGTGTCTTCCCAGTCTTTTGACTATTTCTTCGTATTCTTCGGGTTTGATGCCTTCTGAGGCAATTTCTGCGGCAGTGAAGGGGGTAGTCATGGGACAATGCGATCGAGGGACAAGATTTATTGTATAACGTCTGATGAGATCGAGTTATACTGCTTAGTGAAAGACAAAAAAGTTAAAAAGGTTTGCGCTAGTAAAGTTAAGCTAAAGACATAGTTTTATGATCAGTGGGAACGAAACTATGGCAGTAGAAACAGCTTTATCAATGAAAGCCTTATACGATCAGGATTTTGTTCTCTGGGCTTCAAAAACCGCCGAACTTTTAAAGCTAAAAAAGTTTGATGAGGTGGACTGGGAAAATCTGATCGAGGAAGTGGAGTGCATGGGGAAAAGTGACAGACGGGCTGTAGAGAGTTTATTAACCCAGCTTATCGAACACCTGTTTAAGTTAGCTTATCACAGATCGGAACGGGAGCGAGAACGCAACGTCTGTCACTGGGTAGGAGAAATCGCCAGTTTCCGAACTCAACTAGGAGAATGGCTAGAAACCACTACTCTCAGTAACCATGCGCGGGATTATTTTCAAAAAGCCTACTCGAACGCTCGAAAAACCCTAATACAAGCGAAAACCGTCACTGGCGATGCGATTCCTGTCGAGCCTCCTTTCTCCCTCGAACAGGTATTAGATGGGGAGTGGTTCCCGATTGATATCGATCATTACTTCGACGTATAAGAACAAAAAAGTTAAAGATGAATATTAAAGTTATTGTTTGGCAAGAGGATGATTTATGGTGTGCCACCGTTCCAGCTTTCCCCAGTTGTCATACTTGGGGAAAAAGTATATAAGAAAATCTATCCAACTGCTAAACTAGAGGCATCTTTTTCGCTGACACTGGGGGAAAGTTCCCCGTCAATGGTCACTACGCGATCGATCAAGCCTTGAAACTGTCCAATAATTGGTTTTAGGTATTGTTCTAGATTAATGGCTACTTTGGCCATTTTGATCGCTTCTTGTTCCAGATTATCTAACTCCAGCTGCAGCTGATACACTTGTTTATAACCGTTCAACTCACCGATCATTTTCGAGAAAACCTGTTTTTGTGTATCCTGATACTGTGTAGAGATGAGGAGTAATTATTTATGGAAGCTGGCGGTTCACAACGAGGGATTTCCCCAACTCTGCGGCAAAGTGGTATCGGTTTAATGTTACTGGCATCGGGGGGAATATTAATCTGGTTTGTCGCTTGGTTAAGTAATTTTAGCTTCGGGGGACGCAGTTATCGAGCCAGCTTCCTTTTTCCTAATGTGGGTGGCATGATGGTGGGAACCCGCGTCGGTTATCGGGGAGTGAGAATCGGGCAAGTGACGGCAATTACCCCAGAACCGGAGGGAGTCGCCGTAGAAGTGGAGATTTCGCCAGCAGATCGCCTAATTCCCAGTAATTCCCTCATCGAAGCCATTCAATCCGGTTTAGTCGGTGAAACCACGATCGATATTACTCCCCTGCAAGCTTTACCCGTCGGTGGTGTCAAAGAACCCCCTTTGAGTCCTAACTGCAATGGGGAAGTGATTATCTGTAACGGTTCCCGTTTACAAGGGCAATCGGCGCTAAATGTCAATACCTTGATCAGATCTTTACTGAGAATTTCTAATCTAGTTAGTGATCCCGATATGGTGGCCGGATTTCGTTCCTTTACCCAACGCGCTGCCAATGCCTTGGGGGGACTCGATCGCTTTAGTGGTGAGGCAACCACCGCTTTAAGCGAGGTACGTCGCAGCGGTACTCTAGGTAAACTTAATTCGGGTATGAGATCCCTAGAATCTTTACCGCAAGTATCCGGTTCCCTCGATCGCCTTTCTAGTGATCTTTCCGGTGTCGGGGGATTGAGTCAGGAAGCGACTACTTTACTGAGAAGTTTACAGGGAAGTGGCGGCCTGAGAAATTTAGACGCTACCCTAGTAGAAGCCCGAAAAACGCTGCTTTTGGTGGGAGAAACTACCGAAGAACTGCGGGTTTTTTTGGCAGCTAATCAAAATCGTTTAATTGCCACTCTCGATAGTATCAAAACTACCAGCGATCGCCTACAAACTACTCTCGCTGCTTTGGATCCGATTCTGACACAAGTGCAGAAAAGCCAAATTATCGACAATTTAAACACTATTTCGGCAAATGCTGTTAAATTAAGCGAAAATTTGGGAAATTTTACCGCTTATCTCTCCGATCCTGCCACTGTTGTCACCCTACAGCAACTCCTCGACTCCTCTCGTGCCGCTTTTGCCAATCTTCAGAAAATCACCTCGGATGTGGATGAAATTACAGGTAATCCGCAACTGCGACAGGAAATTATCCGATTAATTCAGGGTTTAAGTCGTTTGGTTTCTTCTAGCGAACAGCTACAGCAGGAATTCGCCCAAGGTCAAGCAATGACAAGAATGGCCGCCCAAATTGCGACAATAGCCCCAAATCCCGCCGCTAATACCCCAGAAAAAGACCCTAAGAAACCCAGAAAAAGCCCCGAAATAAATGATTAAATGTGTTTGAAAAATCACCTTAGTTCCTCATAAAGGAATCCAATCTAAGCGATCAATCCATTCTTCAGCTTCTGTTAATTCCCAGATTAAAATCATTGATTCAGCCCATTGACTAATTGTACCGCTAGGGCGTAACCAAATAATTCCCCAAGTGTGACCTCCCGTGTTCCAATGATCTTTTAAATGATTGGGCATGGTACTTCTATTGTCAGTGATTAACAGTCTCTGGGATAATTCTAAATAGGGTTTGCTGAATAATGGTAAAAACCTTACAGGAAAGGGCTTTTAGCTTGATTGAGAGCTTCCCAAATGCACTTAAATCTGCTAGAATCTCTTAAAACCCTTGCATCACCCTTGCATCACCCTTGCATCTTCTC
>NZ_JAPZSS010000207.1:0-8194 GCF_027532015.1 Microcystis sp. LE19-131.1A
AACTCAGTTTTTGGGAGTTTTCAAAGAAATATTGGCGATAATGGTAGTTAGCTAGATTGAACAAATTTTTTGACAAGAAGGCATAATGGTCGATTTCTGACCATAAGGGATGGTTTTGACTGATAATATGACGTTCAACTAGCTTCATATCTTGATTATACCTGATAACGTTCTTAAAATCTATCGGTGGCCAAAGTTACTTATTTTAGCTATCTAGCTACAGAAATGAGTAGCTTTAAAAAGCTTTAGGTAGGTTTTTGGTTTCTGTGGTTAACCCCGATCCTCGTTTTAGCTCCCTCTCGAAAATCTATGGCACCACAGCTTCATCCCTCTTTAGTCACCTTCATCCCGATCATGTAAATTTTCCGCTACAATCGAGAGTACTAAGACTCAGGCAATTGTAAAGTAATATTAATGATAGATTTTAATACCCTCGCTGAATTTTCCCGCAACTATTGCGTCTCGATTTGTGCCTTTTTAGTACCCGCTAACTTAGTAACCACCCTTTTAACGGTTCTTTTTCTCTATTTCGGTCGTCCTACCCGTCAAATCTTCCCCATTGCTTCCCTAGCTTTGTTGTTCGCCCTCACCATGTTTCTCCACGTCGCCACCTGGTTGATGATTGGTGTGGTTATGGCCCCCACTTTTATCCTCTTTGGACTGGGTTTAACCTGTTTTTTGGTCAATCTTCAAGCCATCAGCGATCGCCAAAGTTTGGAACAGTTATTACACACCGGGGTTAGTCGTCTGGCCCGCTCTTTCAACTAAGGAAAAGCGCCAAGACTTCCCCCTTCCCACATAGTCGAACCAATAGGCTAATCTTGATGCGTCCAAGAGCGATGAGCCAGACGCAAACCCCAATCGAGCAGATAACCAATCGCACCAATAACGAGAATCACTGCCATCAACTCTGAATAGGCGAGTCGATCGCGTGTATCGAGAATATAATAACCCAAACCCGCACTAACCCCCAGCATTTCCGCCGGGACAAGAACGATCCAGATAATACCTATAGCCAAACGGAAACCAGTTAAGAGATGGGAGAGGATCGCAGGCAGAATAATCTGGAAAACCGTTTCCCCTCGGGTAGCACAGAGACTGCGGGCTAAAGTCAACCAAGAGCGATCAACCGCATTAACCCCAGCAGCCGTATTGAGAAGGATCGGCCAGATGGCCGCCACCGTCAGCAAAAAATACACGGGTAGATCACCAATTCCCAAAACCATCACCGCTAAAGGCATCCAAGAAAGGGGCGAAATCATGCGTAGAAATTGAAATAGGGCTGACAAAGCCGATTCAAGGGAGCGATACAACCCGATTAATACCCCCAACGGCACACCGATGGCACTAGCGAGAACCAAGCCCACAATAACCCGGCGGCAACTGGTGAGGATATGGGGCATAATCTCCCCCCCAACAAAAAGATGTAATAAAGCGACAAAAGATCGCTCAGGGGAAAAATCATTTAAAATCGGGTTTGAGTGCCATAGAGGACTGGTAAATAGCCACCAGAGCAATAATCCAAAACCCATACCCCATAAGGGTAGTAAAGCTCTTGGCGGGGAGGTCAAAGATTGTGACTTCATAGGTTCGGACCTTTAAAATTTGATCGTCTCGATGCGGGAGAGATTATTCGGTAAGCCGAAAGCTTTCGGTCCGCCCACCTGTTGCAAGGCATTACGGACAAAAGAGTCATCCACGAGATCCCGGGCCACCTGTCGGGGTTGCAGTTTTTGGAGAAAATCCGTATTTCCTTCCACCTGAGTGGTTTTGAGCAAGCGTACCAGTTCCGACCTATAGGAAGGGAAAGGATAGGGCTGGAAATCGATCCGGTTGACCTGCCAGTCTGGATTCTGGATCGCCCCGTCTTTCTTATAGAAATTGCGATCGTAGTAAGTAAGCGCCCGTTGCAATACCGGCAGCGGGTGAGGCGTATATTTTCCACCATCTTTAGAGAGAATCCGGGCCACTTCCGAGCGATTGCTCCGGGACCAGAGTTGGGCTTTAACGAGGGCGTTTACCACCTTCTGCGTCCATTGTTTCCGTTGCCTAATATCCTCCTCGTGAACAAAGACAACGCAACAGGCGTGATTCTTCCAGACATCGCCGGTGAAACGGAGAACCCTACCGGTTTTGAGATTTTCCGCCGCCGCGTTGAAAGGTTCAGCCACGATTTGACATCCTCGCCGCCGTAAAACGGACGGCGATTCCCAAACCTCACGATTTAGGTTTCTGCTTCTTTCCCTTGCGGGGTTCCGCACCTGCCTTAACAGATTTACTCTGTTCTGGTCTTATGGTCGCTCTACAGACTGACACCGCAAGCCCTGCGGCCAAAATGTTTTTACTAGCGTTAACATCTCGGTCATGGTGTGTCCCACAGTCTGGACAATCCCACTCTCGAATATTTAACGGCATTTTCTCAGCAATATACCCGCAATTACTGCACCGCGTAGAGCTAGGAAACCATCTATCTATTTCGATGTAATTTCTGCCGTACCAACGGCATTTGTAGCCTAATTGTCGAGTGATTTCTCCCCAACTAACGTCAGATATTGCCTGAGATAATTTCGGGTTTTTTACCATATTCTTGACGGCTAAATTCTCAACCACAATCGTTTGGTTTTCACGGACTAATTGAGTGGTTAGCTTATGTAAATGGTCTTTCCTGCTATCGGTGATTTGAGCGTGAATTCTGGCTACTTTGATTCTTGCTTTTTCCCGATTTTTTGAGCCTTTCTGTTTTCTAGAAAGGCTTTTTTGGGCTTTTCGCAGTCTCCGATAATGCTTGTTAAAATGCTTGGGATTAGATACTTTGTCACCATCGCTGGTAATCACAAGGCTACTAATTCCTAAGTCAATTCCAATGGCTTTATCTGTTACTGATAAAGGCTTAATTGTTAGGTCATCAAATCTAATTGAAATATGCCAACGTCCAGAAGGATGTAATCTGACTGTTACTGTGCTTGGTTCACAGCTTTCTGGGATGTGTCTTGACCATCGAATAGGTAAAGGTTCTGTGCATTTAGCTAAATAGATTTGTCTGTCTTTAATTGTAAAAGCAGATTTGGTAAATTCGGCACTTCCTCCTTGATGTTTTTTCTTAAAGTTAGGATACTTAGTACGACCAGCAAAGAAGTTAGTAAAAGCTGTTTGTAGGTGTCTTAAACCTTGTTGTAAAGGTACACAGCTAACTTCGTTTAAAAAGTCTAATTCTTCTTGTTTTTTCCAATCGGTCAACATTGAAGAAGTTTGAGCGTAGCCTACTCTTTCTTGCTTTTCATACCAAGCTTGTGTTCGTTCGTGGAGAGCTTTATTGTAAACGAATCTTACACAGCCCAATGTGCGCCGCAATAGCGACTCTTGTTTTGGTGTGGGGTAAAATCGGTAAGAATAGGCTTTTTCCATGTCTCACATTTTAGCATATATCGTGTAAATGTGCTAATATTTGACGGTAAAGCCGTCGTAGAACGACGGGGTTTCAGACCCAAAATTTTCGATGATCATCGCAGGAGAAAGAAGCGGAGTCGGTAAAACGACGATTACTCTGGCAATCTTGGCCTATTTAATCAGTCGTGGCGATCGAGTGCAATCTTTTAAAGTCGGGCCCGATTATATCGATCCCATGTTCCATACTTATTTTACCGGTCGCCCCTGTCGCAATCTCGATCCGGTTTTAACTTCTGAAGACTATGTAAAAACCTGTTTTGCCCAACATTGTCAAAATGTCGATTATGCTCTGATTGAAGGGGTAATGGGGCTATTTGATGGTATTCAATTAAGCGATACTCAATTTCCCGATTATGCCAGTACCGCCCATATTGCCCGTATTTTAGGGCTTCCTCTGCTGTTAGTTATCGATTGTAGTCGTTTATCTACCTCTGTCGCCGCTATTGTCCGCGGTTATCAATCTTTAGACAAAAATCTTCATCTAGCCGGAGTTATCCTCAATCGGGTTGGTAGCGATCGCCACCTGCAATTACTGCAAACCGCCCTAGAATCGATCAATATGCCGATTGTCGGGGTTTTGCGTCGTCAAGATTCCCTGACAATTCCCGATCGCCATCTAGGATTGGTTCCCAGGGATGAACTAGGAGAAATCAGGCAACTGCAAGATCAACTGGCTTCTATTGCCCAAAACTGCTTTAATTGGGACATTCTCTTGCCTTTACTCACTATTTCTCCCCAAGAGAACCCGAAAAATCCCACAGAAGAAAATAAGCTTTTTCCCCCTATCCGTATCGGTATTGCCAGAGATAAGGCTTTTAACTTTTATTATCCCGATAATCTCGATATTTTAGCCAATTTAGGCGCGGAATTAATCTTTTGGAGTCCCTTGCAAGGGGCAAATTTGCCCGAAAACCTGCAAGGGTTGTACTTTGGTGGCGGTTTTCCCGAAATCTTTGCCCCGGAATTAGCAGCTAACACCCCTATCTTAACTCAGGTGAGAAAAGCGATCGCCTCTGGAATGCCCACCTACGCCGAATGTGGGGGATTAATGTATTTATGTGACAAAATAGTTGATTTTGAGCAAAAAAACCATTCTATGTTGCAAATAATCCCCCAATCTGCTATAATGTCCCCGAAATTAACCCTAGGTTATCGGCAAGCCATCGCCAAACAGGAGACGATCCTGCTCAAAGCAGGTCAACCAGTGCGCGGCCATGAATTCCATCGCTCCCAATTAAGCGGGGTGAGCGACGCACCGATTTATCAACTGCAAGCATTCCCCAAAAGTGACATCAATGGCGAAGGGTGGCAAGGCAAGAATCTGCACGCTTCCTATCTCCACCTACATTTTGGGGCTAATCTGGGCCTGCCAAAAAAATTCTTAGCTGCCGGCCTTGATTTTTTCCGAACAGCTGCGTTAAGCTAGTTGCAGACAAATTTGATAATCAATCCGTTAAGGGATACAGGAGGTGATGTCGATGGTAGAAAGTAGTAAAAGCATGGGTCTCCTAATCGACAATAGCCGGCTGTGCGCCGGGGCTGTTCTCTAGACCCCCACGTCTAAACAAGATTTAGACTAGCTGGAGTTCCTTCCGGCAGTCTGGTGTCGATTCCGATGACCCGCTACACCGCCCTTACCGAGCAATTGGTAAGGGCGGATAGTTTTTCAGGGTTTCCCGTTATCTCTGTACTTTAACTCTACGGGCGCAAACTAACCCAGTGCCGATGCTGGTTTGGGGACACCATTTTAACGCCTGTCACCGAAATAATATTATTGGCCAGATTCTCCGCCATCATGGGAATCAATCGATTTATATTATTTCTATAAGCTTTGATCCAGAATTCAGCTAGTTTCTCTCTAGCCTCCTCATTGACGTAGATAGTTTTATCTGGCGTAATCAATACCATTGCCACATCACCGGAGTTTTCCGTGACGGCAAAGACAAACTGCTCACGGTCGGACTTGAGACCTTCGTACCAGTAGTCTAGGTGTTCTTCTAATTCGTATTCATAGAGAGCGCGTTCCATCTTGCCATCTTCTAGCAAGGCTTTACGCAGTGTATTGGCTATCTTTCTTTTTTTCATGGTTTTGTCTCTGTTTTTATCGGCGTTAAGTTTTGCCCATTAGACATCACTCCATATTAAGAGTGCCACTACAGAAATCATCAATTAACCTGACGACAACTCAGTTCAGTCGTCGTTATCAAAATCACAGAACCTTGCCCGACTCGTCTAGATGAGCCTGTTATTTGAGCTTAAGTCTTCTCTCTGTAAGGATTTTACCTACTTTAGTTTTTGTTTAAGTGCCGTTAGGAGCGACAGGGTGGCCACTTTGTCAACCGGTCAAGGAAAAAAAATGAGATCGCATCTTTCCCTAAGCAATTAAATCGTGTATAATGGCAAAAGAATAGTAAGGCTATATGCGTGATCAAACTGTGTAGTCAACCTATAAGGTGTGAGGAAAAAACCATCATGTTAAGAATGTTCTGGAAATCATTGCTGGTTAGCCCAGCGATTTTAGGGGCTACCCTAGTAGCTTCCGCTAATGCTAGTAGCTTCGATCCCGTCAAATCTACCAGTGTTTCTACCGAATTTAACAATCTAGAAATCGCTCAAGTTCAGAACACCGGTGCAGGAACTGGCGAACTACTCAATCAGATCGAACAGTACGGTAACGAAGGACAGTCCGTACCCGTGGAAGCCAATACCATCGATCAAGTCACCAGCGTTAACCAACTGCGGGATGTTTCCCCCACCGCCTGGGCCTATGAAGCCCTAAGAAGCCTTGTGGAGCGCTATGGTTGTATTGTTGGTTATCCCGATCGCACCTTCCGGGGTGACCGAGCTTTAACCCGTTGGGAGTTTGCGGCTGGTTTAAACGCTTGCTTAAACGTCATGGAACGTTTAATTCAAGATGGTGTCAACGTCCTCAAGGAAGACTTAGATGCCCTCAAGCGCTTGATGGACGAGTTCCAAGCTGAATTAGCAGCCTTGGGAGCTAGAGTTGATAACTTAGAAAGCCGGGTGTCTTTCCTCGAAAATAATCAATTCTCCACCACCACCAAATTAGCTGGGGAAGTCATCTTCGCTGTCACCGATACGGTTGGTGCTGGTAGCCCCGCATCCCAGGCCGCCATGCAATACCGCGCTCGTTTAGTTTTAAACACGAGCTTCACCGGTCAGGACGTACTGAAAACTCGTTTAGCGGCGGGTAGTGCCACTCCCTTCGGATTTGATTACAAATCGACCACCACACTACAAAATGGTGATCCCGCTTCCGTCAGATTCGATAATCTGCAAAGCCCTTCCCTATTCCAAACTTGGACCGCTGCGGGTAACGGTAGCGATGTGGTTCTCGACTGGTTGGCCTACTACACCCCGATTGACTTAGGTTATTTTGGTCGCTTCAATACCTATGTTGCCGCTTGGGGTGGTATTTGGAATGACTTCGTTCCCACCACTAATCCCTTCTTTGAAGACTTCGACGGTGGTAATGGTGCGCTATCTACCTTCGCTTCTGAAAACCCCATCTATCGTATCGGTGGTGGTTCTGGGGCTGGTGTTAGCCTACAGTTAGGCTTCCTCCAAAGCATTGTCGGTCCGACCTCCCTATCCTTGGGTTACTTAGCCGGTGGTGGTGGCTCTAGTTCTGCGGCCAATCCTAACCCGGGTAATGGTCTCTTTAACGGAGATTACGCCGCTTTAGCACAGATTAACGCTAACCTCTTTAACTTCCTCAACGTCGGCTTCACCTACGTTAATGCCTACCAAGGTGCCGATACCGCCATCTTCGGTAACGGTGGTTCCTTCGGTGTGACGGGAAGTTCCGCCGCTAACCTTTCCCAAACTCAGTTAAATACCCTGCTCAACGTCAACGGCAACCCTCCTGGAGACGTAACCCTACAGGATGAAGTCGGTTTCTTCAACTTCGGAGCCAAAGTATCCAATAGCTACGGTTTAACCGGTGCGGTAGATATTGGTTTCGCCAGCTTGAGTGCCTTCGGTTCCTACTCCACCGTGCGCTTACTCGGTCTCGGTGATGCGGAAGTGTGGACTTACGGTGCTGGTATTGCCTTCCCCGACTTAGGTAAAGAAGGAAATATCTTAGGTCTGTTTGCTGGTGCGCAGCCCTACATTGGTCACTTAAGCTTCCGGGACATGGGTCTGAAAGTATCTAACATTGTTCCCTACCACGTTGAATTGTTCTACAAGTACCAAGTCACCGACAATATTTCTATCACCCCCGGTGTCATCTGGATTTCTGCACCTGAACAGTTCAAAGGCACTGGTAACGAGTGGATTGGCACCCTTCGCGGAACCTTTACCTTCTAGGATTTCCTAAATTAAACCCGAAACCCCACCCATGGTGGGGTTTTGTTTTAGGCAAATAAGGGACTTCCAGAGAATAAAATACCCAACAAAAAAATAGAAAAGTGTTTTTTTGAAAAAGTAATTATTTTTGTCTAGGAAAACAAAGAGTCTTGCATTACAACCTATTTTTCCGAAAAAATAGGCAGCATAAACTTTTATACTTGCGAGCTTTTTCGAGTATAAAAAGGACAAGTTAAAGAATCAAAGACAGTTTTTAGCCAACCATCTTAGTTAAATAGGGTTTGCTGAATAATGGTAAAAACCTTACAGGAAAGGGCTTTTAGCTTGATTGAGAGCTTCCCAAATGCACTTAAATCTGCTAGAATCTCTTAAAACCCTTGCATCACCCTTGCATCACCCTTGCATCTTCTCTAAT
>NZ_JAPZSS010000012.1:0-87311 GCF_027532015.1 Microcystis sp. LE19-131.1A
TTTCTGAGTAGATTGATTCAAGTTTTTTGATTATTTGACAATTTTATCCCATTATCTCCTTTTTTTGACTCCCTGTAGTCTTCTTATCATTAGACCAAACTGTGCAGTTTGGTTGCAGGTTGAGTTAGTCTAAACTCCAGTTATAATTGACATTAATTCCTTGCATTTTCACGAGCGCACTTAGGTGTCTCATGCCAACGATACTTTTAGCCAGCACAAAACCTACCCAGCAGCACATCAAGGTAAATGTACTTATGTAAAATAATCATTTTTGGGGAGTGGTTTGAGAAGCTATTTCATTAGTTTTGGTAAAATTATAAGCCTGGCTTATTCACCCTTATTAGGGTATATTTAATTTATGTTCCTATCTATAAAAGCAACTTTTGTATAACTTCTTTCCATATTTGAAGATTTACAGCTTGTCAAAACCTATTGTAGCATTTATCTTAATAGTGAGGTACAAAGTTTTCCTTTGGGGGAGTCGGTGGTCAATACCAAATTAGGTTACACTTCATCTTTATGGGAAACGCTGTAAAAATTATCGAGGTAGAAATTGAGAACTATAGCCTAAACACCAGCGATTCAAGCCCCTTTTTGACTGTTAACCCCCTTAACCCAGAGATTATGGATGCTTTTAGTCCCTTTCCCCCTGACTGGACAGAGAATGCTGTTCACGCCTACAATTTTTGTTGTCCTTACTGTGGGGCAAAAGCTAAAGAAGCTCAGTCCGTTTGGATCAATCGCCGCGCTCCCGTTTTAGGAGAAGATTCTCGACGTAAATGGCAGGAATTCTATCATTGTCAATGCGATCGAGTTTGGTGGGCCTGGAGTAGTGATCGACCTGCCGAAAATAAGTAATTCTCAATCGGGAATGGAAAATATGGCCGATGTTTATGTTTCTTGGGATGAATACCATCGTCTGATCGAAAAATTAGCAGTAAAAATCGATCATTCTGGTTGGCAATTTGCTCAGATTGTCTGTTTAGCTAAGGGAGGATTGCGCGTCGGTGACATTCTCTGTCGTCTTTTTCGTCAACCCCTAGCCATTCTCTACGCTGCTTCCTACGGGGGGCAAAATCATCAAATTCGGGGAGAATTAACTATTTCCTCGAATTTAGCTATGATCGAACCCAAATTAAAGAGTCCCTTGTTATTAGTGGATGATTTAGTCGATTCGGGAATCACTCTCCAAAAAACCTCGATTTTGTTACAGGAAAAATACGGGATTACCAATATCAAAACTGCGGTGATCTGGTACAAAGCGGCATCAAGAATCAAACCTGACTATTATGTGGAATATTACCCCGATAATCCTTGGATTCATCAACCCTTCGAGCGTTACGAGTTAATTACACCCAAAGACCTCCTAGAATAAATTCAGTTTAGCATCAGAGGTAGAGAGTTTCCCTTTAAAAATCCCACCAAAGAAGATTCATGTCTGAAATCGGCAACCTCATCTATTCTCCGTAGGATTCAGCAGTAATTTTGCCCCGAAAAACGATGTAATTATAAACTGTATAGGCTAGTAAAATTGGGATTAAAAAACCCACAAAAGTCAGCATAAACACCAAAGAACTAGGGGCGGCCGCCGCTTGATAAATTGTCACTGACGGGGGAATAATATCGGGGAAAATCAATAATCCCAAACCGATAAAAGAGAGCATAAACAGCAATACTGTCCAGACCATGGGGGTGTTTTCTTCCTTTAGTTGCAAACTCCGCAGTAATAAACCCAGTAAGACCACAGCTAAAATCGGGATGAGGATAAAGATGTAAATTAGTCGAGGGTCAAATAAACGCTGACGGATATGGTCAGAAAGCAGCGGCGTACTGATGGTGATAAAGACAGCACCGATAAAAGTGGTAATAGCGGCAATTTTTGCCGTTTTATAGTGAACTTCCTGTAAATTACCCGTAGTTTTCAAAATTAGGTAAGTGGAACCCACTAAAACATAAGCTTGGATTAAAGTTAGAGACACTAGAATCGATCGCCATGTTAACCAATCAAAGGGGCCGCCGGCAAAATGACCCAATTCATCCACTTTAATGCCCTCAAAAACCGCACCGAGGGCGAATCCTTGCCCCAAAGCGGCCAAAAAACTGCCGAGTCCGAAGGCATAATTCCAGAACAACTTGCGACGAGAATGTTCACGAAACTCGAAGGAAACAGCCCGAAATAACAGCCCCACCACCATAATCACTGCTGGCAGGTATAAAGCGTTTAAAATTGTCCCGTAAGCTAGGGGAAACGCCCCAAACAGGGAACCCCCCATCAAGACAATCCAAGTTTCGTTAGCATCCCAAACATTGCCCAAACTGGTCATTAAAATACTGCGACGCTTCTCGGAGGAGGAAGTCAGGGAAAGAATTCCCACCCCCAAGTCAAAACCATCGAGAAGGACGTAGAGAAACAGGAATAAACCCAGAATAAAAAACCAAATTTGTGGCAAAAAATACTGTAACGGTTCCATAGTTCCTCCTATTGTTGCGCTTCTAGGGAACGAGGATTTAGTTCTGGTGAGGTCACTTTTTCCTGTTGAGTCCCCGGCAGTGGTAAGTTAAGATTTGGTCCCTGACGGATAATAAGACTACCGAAATAGAGAGCAGAAACCAAGAAAACGACATAAATCGCCGTAATTCCGATTAAAGAGGTTAAAATCTCGCCTGCGGGCAGTTTAGAAGCAGCATCCACCGTCCGAATTTGATTGTAAACCGTCCAGGGTTGACGACCGACACAACGGACAATCCAACCGGTTTCCACCGCAAGATAACCCAGAGGGGCCGCAAAAACCCAAGCGCGTAGTAACCATTTTTGACTGTCGATTTTTTCGTTAGATAATTGACCGCGCAGCCATTGCCCAACAGTTACAGCCATTAAAGACGCGAGAAAAAGACCGATAGCGACCATAATCCGGAAGGAATAATAGATTAGCCCCACCATGTGCGGTCTGTCTTCGTATTTCCACGTTTTTAAGCCGAGAACAGGTTCCGATAACTTGGGTTTTAATTCCAAAAGATAACCCAAAGCATTAGGAATCTTCACTTCCCAGCTATTTGTCTCCGCTTTATCCTTGGGTAAAGCAACCAAACTCCAACCGGCAGTTTCTCCCGCAGGAATAGTTTCCCATTGCGCTTCCATGGCGGCTAATTTAGCCGGTTGATAGTGATACACTTGTTCGGCACTAAGATGACCGACAAAAATTTGCAAGGGAGCGATAACAATCGCTAGAGTAAGAATAATTTTGAGAGAACGACTAAAAAAGCTAATGTGACGTTTATTGAGCAAATACCAAGCACTAATCCCACCAATGACGAATAAAGAAGTTTCCAGAGTTGCGAAAAACATATGCAGGAAACTATTAACCATGAAGGGATTGAGAATCGCTTGTAGGTAGTCCTGAACGATAAATTTACCATCCACGAAGATGCCACCGGCGGGGGTTTGCAGCCAAGAATTAGCGGTTAAAATCCAGAAAGTGGAAAGATTAGCCCCAAAAGCGACGAGAATTGTCGCCAGGAAGTGAATTAACGGGGGAACTCGTCCCCAACCAAACAACATAATTCCTAGAAAACTAGCCTCTAGCATAAAGGCCATGGTTCCCTCGAAACCGAGGATAGTTCCGAAAAAGTCCCCCACCGCTTCCGAAAAAGGCGCCCAATTCATGCCAAACTGAAAAGCCATCGGTAAACCAGAAGCAACTCCAATGCCGAAATTGAGAATGTAAAGTTTTGACCAGAAGCGAGCGTGATGATAGTAGTCAGGATTGCGGGTTTTTAGCCATAATCCTTCGACAATAACTAGATAAATGCCCATACCAGTGGTTAACACCGGCCAAAGCATATGGAAAATAGCGGTGATGGCGAATTGTATCCGCGACAAAGCAACGGGATTGGCAAGTAAATCCATGATTATAATCTTTAAACGATCGTGAAGATATCATAAGCACCTATAATACTTAGCCAGTAATGCCCTGAAAAGGCAAGGTTAAATAGGAATTATATAGATTGTTTTTAGATTTATGCGATCGCTTTGATGGTATTCAATGATTTTAGTTAGTATTTTTGTATTGTATTAGGGGGAAAACTCAGAAAAATTGCTAGAATATTAGCCTGATTAATTAATTTTCCCCTCGATCGAGTATGACTTTCTCCTCAGCCGCAGACTTTCAAGACGAATTTGATGTCATCGTCGTCGGGGCGGGCCATTCCGGCTGTGAAGCGGCCCTAGCTTGCGCCCGTCTCGGTTGTCGTACCCTTCTCCTCACCCTTAATCTCGATAAAATCGCTTGGCAACCCTGTAACCCCGCCGTCGGTGGTCCGGCTAAATCCCAATTAACCCACGAAGTGGACGCTTTAGGCGGCGAAATTGGCAAAATGGCCGACCGCACCTATCTGCAAAAACGGGTTCTTAATGCCTCTCGCGGACCGGCAGTCTGGGCCCTACGCGCCCAAACCGATAAACGGGAATACGCGGCGGTGATGAAAGGTATCGTCGAAACCCAAGCCAATCTGGTTATTCGGGAAGGCATGGCCACAGACCTGATTTTAGGGGCAAATGAGCAAGTTTTAGGGGTAGAAACCTATTTCGGCACTTGTTTCGCCGCTAAAGCCGTCATTTTAACCACTGGCACTTTTTTAGGCGGCAAAATCTGGATTGGCGGCAAGTCTATGGCAGCTGGACGGGCGGGCGAATTTGCGGCGGTGGGTTTAACAGAAACCCTAAATCGTCTCGGATTCGAGACCGGTCGCCTAAAAACTGGCACTCCTGCCCGTGTGGATAAGCGTTCGGTGGATTACTCCCGCATGGAACCGCAACCGCCCGATGACGAGGTACGTTGGTTTAGTTTTGATCCAGAGGTGTGGATCGAACGGGAACAAATGAACTGTCATCTCACCCGCACCACGGCGGCCACTCATCAATTAATCAGAGATAATTTACATTTATCCCCCATTTATGGCGGTTTTATTGACTCCAAAGGACCGCGTTATTGTCCTAGTATTGAGGATAAAATCGTCCGTTTTGCCGATAAAGAAAGTCATCAAATTTTTATTGAACCGGAAGGGCGCGATATTCCTGAACTTTATATCCAAGGCTTTTCAACGGGACTGCCGGAAAATGTTCAATTAGCAATGCTGCGGACTTTACCCGGTTTAGAAAACTGTGTGATGTTGCGGGCTGCCTATGCAGTGGAATACGATTATTTACCGGCAACTCAGTGTTATCCAACCCTGATGACGAAGAAGATTGAGGGGTTATTTTGTGCGGGACAAATTAACGGGACAACCGGTTATGAAGAAGCGGCGGCCCAAGGACTGGTGGCGGGGATTAATGCGGCCCGGTTTACTTTAGGAAAAGAGTTAATTGTTTTTCCCCGGGAGGAAAGTTATCTAGGAACTTTGGTCGATGATTTGTGTACTAAGGATCTGCGGGAACCCTATCGAATGTTAACCAGTCGTTCCGAATATCGCTTAGTATTGCGATCGGATAATGCCGATCAAAGATTAACACCTTTAGGGCGAGAAATTGGTTTAATTGATGACCGGCGTTGGCAATTATTCCAAACGAAACAGGCTAATATTATCGCTGAAAAAGAACGCCTACACGAAACGAGAATTAAAGAACGGGATCAGGTGGCAATTGCCATCGTTAAGGATACGGAACAAAAAATTAAAGGTTCTCTCTCTTTAGCGGATTTACTGCGTCGTCCTAGCTTCCATTATCTGGATCTTGATCGCTATGGTTTAGGTAATCCTGATATAAATTTAGCCGAAAGAGAAGGGGTAGAAATTGAGATTAAATATTCCGGTTATTTAAAGCGACAACAAAATCAAATTGACCAAATTAGTCGCCACAGTAACCGTCATTTATCCCCCGATATTGACTACATGAAAATCGAAACTTTGTCAATGGAATCCCGGGAAAAATTAACAAAAATTAAACCCGCCACCATCGGCCAAGCCTCGCGAATTGGCGGAGTCAATCCCGCCGATATTAACGCTTTATTAGTGTACCTAGAAATGCGGCAGATGTCGGCAGTTAAAAGTTAGGAAATAATCCTGATTATCAGCGATCAAGAGTTCTTATCGGCTGCCTAATTGGCAGCCCCAATCAAAATAAATGACCGATTACTCCTGACAAAAGAAAAACCTTTACTTGTGACAAGGTCAAAGAATTTTGTGGACATCAAGAGTTGAGTCAGAAACTAGGAGCAGATTTTTATTTTGCCCCTCCTGATCATTCTTAGGAGAGGGGATTAAACGAGCATACTAATATTGCCAACGGACAGAAGGCGATCAAAAACCGACTAATTACCTTGGAAAACGGACAGAAGAATTTAGAGTTAGGGCAGTCGGAAATTAAAGGCGATATCTGAACCCTAGACGGAAAGATAGAGGGTTTAAGCTGCAAGCGGCTCGAGTTAAAGTATGGCGAACGCGGCGGGGAAAACCACCGATCTCGCCGAAAAAGTCGGAGAATTGAAAAACCGGAAACAGATCGGGATAGTGGTGATCACCGCTTTGATCAGTTCGGTCTAGTCCTAGGTTTTAAAAGTTACCCAAAAAGACAGGCAATAATTATCCCCAAAATACTCTGGGGAGTAACCTAAATAACCAACCTTAAAAAAACTCTCTGCTAAACTTGAGTCAGTAGATGCACCCTGATGAAAAAGGAGAGTCAAAGAAAGCTCTCCTTTTTTTTTGTTGAGAAAGCAATCTGGGGGATTTAGCCGCGGTTAGCAGGTAGTTTCGCCTTGCGTGCCATGTCTTTGAAACCATTCAAACTTGGACCGGGGCGACGGCGAGACAGACTAGGAGTAATCAAGTATTTTGTCGCAAATTCCACCTCTTGCGGCTCTACTTTACCGTTAGTAGCGGCTACGGGTGCCGGTGCGCTCACAGGAGCGGCGGGAGTTTCTTTTACTTGCTTTTCTTTCTTGATAGAAGTTTTTTGGGCTTTTTTCTCGGCTACAGGGGCGGCAGCAGACTCCACAGCAGCGGCGGGCGCTTCCACAACAGGGGCGGCTGCTGCCGTGGTTGCTGTCGCTTTTTGTTCACCATCAGTTTCTTTTAGTTCTAGGTAAAAGTCAGATTTTTTGCCACCAAAGAGATTTTTTAACATCGGGGATCACTCCGAGAGTTGGGAAAATGTAAAAGACTAGGTATTTAAAAATTTATCATTGACCGGGATCAGACAGCAAACAAGATTATTCTCTTGAGGATTTCCCTCTTTCATCTATTTTTCTTTGGATAATCGCTACCAGAAAAAGTTTTTAAAAACAAGTTAAATTTACAAAAATTAATAAAAATCTCGAAGGAGAAACCCCGACGCAAACAAGGGCAAAAACTGCTAGAGACGTTGCTGACAACGTCTCTAGATTATTTATTGGGGATTTAGCCGGCTGCGGGTACACGGCTGCCGCTAACTCCGGGGACAGGACCACGACGAATGTTGGTTTCCGCTTCGATGGGAACGAATTCAATATGATTAAGGAGGGTAGTAACGAAAGCAAAGAGTAAAAAAGGCAAAGAGAGGACGACGACTAACCCCACGGTAGCGAGGGCGAAAATTTGTCTAGTGCTACTCCAAAGAGCTAGAGTGGAAGCGAGAGTAAGAAAAATAACGATTAACCAAACGATTATTTGTCCGTAAATATCTCCAAAGGTGAGAGTGCAAACCATGCGATAGTTACGAAAATCCTTATCCATAACAGTAAACCCGTAGATAGTCAGTTATTATCTCAGGGTAAGTCTAGAATCGTCACCTTGGTCAATATTTAAAGGTTTTTATAAACACTTGTTGATAAATCTTTACAATTACGCCCCGATCGGGTAGCCAAATCTAGAGGTAAGAGCGGTATTGCTTGGTTGCCCTTCTGGAAAACTAAGTTGATATTATAAGAATTGATAAGAATTGCTAAGAATTACCAAAAAACTGGCCAAAATTTTGGCGAACGCTCTTTACAATTAAATTATAAAGGCAAGGAGGAGCAAGCCTAATGAAAACTTTTGTTGAGCGTTATTGGTCTTGGTTTAATTGGACAACCTTAGCCATGGTTGTTCTTGGTTTCTGGTTAAGTGCCAGTTTCGTCATCGATTTAATCATTCTTCCCAGCTTATCCGTAGCTGGCATGATGACACAAAATGGCTTTGCCAGTGCCGGTTACTTGCTATTTGGCATTTTTAACCATCTGGAATTAGTTTGTGCGGCGATTGTGCTGTGTAGCTTTGTTGTCTTCCACCGCTATCATACCTTAATCCATCTCCCCGAACATCGATCGCTTCTATTCGCCGGTGTTCTCTTAGTAATCACCCTAATTTACACCTATTTTCTCACTCCTAATCTGAGTGCTATGGGTTTACTGGCCCCCGTTACCGCGTCGGGAATGTCGGGAGAAATGATGTCTTTGCAGATTGGTTATTGGTTTCTAGAAGTGGTTAAAGGTTTGATAGCTTTTACCCTGTTGCGCTGGTGTTGGCGAGATGCCTTTAAGTTGGCTTAGTTTTTGATGACAAGCGGGGTTCAACCCGCTTTTTTTAGTTCTAGCAATATAATCCGCCTATTTGACTCGTGAACGGAGTGGCACCACAACTGGCGAATCCAAGAATAGAGGTGGTAAATTTTTTACACTTCATTTAGGCATACTAGGGGATTACATAATTGATAACGGATAACTTTAAGAACTTGCTAAGTGGGTGGGTGGAATTAAATATAAGATGAACGTAGGTTGGATTGAAGCATGAAACCCAACGCCCGCTCATGTTACGCTACCGCTAACCCATCCTACAAATAATTGTGCATCCCTACTTATCTAAGAATAAATCTAGGGGATTCCATGATTGATAACGGATAACTTTAATAACTTGCTATCTAAGCATAAATCAGTTACAATTTTTGCAAATTAATTTCGTCTGTGAGGAAAGCTGGAAGTGTTATTAAAAAAAGCCAAAAGAAACAGCCAGATGAGACAGATATTTTCTGGAGGAATTTTCATCACATCCTGTGTGGGGACAGCCATACTTTGTGATGGGATGAAGGCCCTTCCTTCCCCCTTAGACATTGACGCTGCTTCTATTCGGGTATCCCAGGAAAAAATTATCATTAATTCCCCCGTAGAATTAGAGAAGACAGAAAGAGTTCTGACCACCAATTCCTTCTCGACAACAGAGGGATTAGCCGACAGTAATCTGCCCTTATCCTTAGAAAATAAACTAGAGAAATCTTCCCTCGATACTCTAGCAACAGAAAAGACCGGGACAATTTCAACCCTAGAAGAATGGAAGGCGAATCTAGGGACAACGCAAGCGAGTCAGCTTTTACCAGCAGGGGGTAATAACTCGCCAGAAGTCGAAAAATGGCAAGCGCAAGCATCCACCCCCGTTGATACCAATGTTTCTCCCGAATTGCAGCGTTTACGTCAAGAGTTTCTGATTGAGGAACCGCAAACCCTTTCTGCGAAACTGGCGGAATTTGTGGTTGCTCCTAGTGCCAGTATTTCTATTCCCATCGGTTTTGGAGCGAATTTTGGGCAGATTTTCGGTGGTTTCGCTTTCCAGTCGAGAACCCGTTTTACCAATCAAGCAGATGGTGGGTTAGCCCTAGGGGTCGGTTTAGGAGAACCCCAGAAAATTGTCGGTTTGGATGTAACTATGGCGATTTTGAGCCTTTTTGGTGATAATGCCGGACGGGGTAGTTTTAGCTTTAAAATTCACCGTTCTCTGCCAGAAGGTTTTGCTGTCGCCCTAGGATTTGAAAATGCTATTAACTGGGGTGGGACAGATGCCGGTAGCAGTATCTACGGGGTGGTGAGCAAATTTTTTCAGTTCACAGAAACAACGAAAGAACCCTTTAGTCAATTGACGCTCTCTTTGGGTGTTGGTGGTGGTCGTTTTCGCTCGGAAGGAGCCATCGAAGATGGGGTAAATTCCCTCGGTGTCTTTGCTAGTGCTGGTTTAAGAATTGTTGAACCGGTCTCGGCCATTGTCGAATGGTCGGGTCAAGATTTAAACGCAGGTATTTCCCTGATTCCCTTCCCGAAAGTCCCCTTGACGATTAACCTTGCCGGTGCTGATTTAACGGGCAATGCTGGGAACGGCGCTCGCTTCGTCATGAGTATCGGCTACAATTACTTTTTCCCCCGTTAGTCGGTTTTTAGATTGTTAATTTAGCTTTTTGAATGGAGATTAAGACCATGTTGATGAAATGGTTGACCAATTGGCAAGTTTCCCTAGTGGCGGCGGTTTTGCTGACCAATTCCCTAGTCTCTCCCGGTATGGCGCAAACCGGCAACCAATCCGATGCCACCGGACCAATTCTTTCCACCGGTGATTTTGCTGGTCAAACTTTCCCCACCACCACGACGGTAACGGGATTTCAAGGGGGAGAACCGGCTCAAATCGCTGTTAATCAGGCGGCTGCTTCTCTGAATACTCTGTTAGCTGATAATAATTTAACCTCCCCCACGGGTACCCCGATTCCCGCAGCCGTTCAGCAATCGCTACTGAGCATCTTAACAACGGATGCACAGGCGGGTAATAATATCAATGCTGTCACCGCCGCTCTTTACTCAGCCCCCGGCGCACCGCCATTAAATGTTATTCAAGACTTATTGGCCAGCTTAGAGAAACTGACCAGGGATGACAAGGTAGTGCCAGCTAAATTGCTGGCGGCGGTGCTGGCCTATAATGCGATGATTTTAGCCAGTAACGAAGAGTTTCTCCGCAATCCCCCCGCAGAACTACGAGCAATTCAAGCATCCTTAGCTAAATTGGTCCAACCGACTATTAGCTAACCCGCATTTTCCCTGCTCACTTCACCATAGTCTCCTTGGATTAGAGGGCTGTGGTGAAGGCTCCACGGTGGGCGAGGTGGTTGGCTGTGAGGGAGTTACAGGAGGGGTATTTCCTCCCCCTAAAGATTCTTGGAGCTTGTCGCGCAGTTTTTTGGCGGTATCGGAGTTAGGATTAATTTTGAGAGCTTGTTCGTAGGCGGCCAGCGCCTCTTGGGGGCGTTTCCAGTAGGTCAAGACCAGACCTTTCCCGTACCAAGCTTGATAGAGTTGAGCATCGAGTTGCAAGGCTTTTTCATAGGCGGCATAGGCGAGGGCTAATTGTCCTAACCGCCACATTTTATTGCCTTGATTAAGCCAGTTGAGGGGATTAGTATCGTTATTATTGGGAACTTCAAAAGCCTTGTATAATTCATCACCAATTTCTTGCAAAGATAAGGCATTGGGGGGCGAATTTTCGACATTTATCTGCCCTTGAATGCCAGACTGGGGTGTTAATTTCAAAAAAGTAGTGATGGGAATAGCGAGACTAAAGCCAATTGGCACGGGAACCTTTTCGATTTTTTCGGCTTCATTTTGTCCGTGAACTGCGATGACTCGTCCATTGATATCCAACACTGGACCGCCACTCATGCCCCCATAGGTGACACTGGTATAAACTATCTCATACCCCAACTCCGGGGGAAATATTTTCAGCAAGGGCGTAATGGCGTTGGGTAGCACTTTCCCCACATTGAACAATCGTTTCCGCTTGCCGATAAATTTCGGGTCGGGCCATCCAGAAGCAAAAATAAATTGTTCGTCAGCTACTTGATAGTTAGCCAAGGTCGCTAACTGATAATTTTGGTCGCTCTGAAACTGCACGAGGGCTAGATCTACTCCGGGTAATTTTTTGATGCTATTGTAATCGAGCGGATATTTCTTACCATCCCAGGTAATAATTTTTAGTTGATCGTAATAGAACTTGCAGGCATCTCTAGCATCTTTACAGATCACATGACTGGCAGTAAGAACAGTATAAACTCTTCCTTCTTTGGCAATAATTGATCCAGAGCCATTAGAAGTAATTTTCCCATTCGCCCCCTCTTCTTCTGAGGGGATTAAAACGGTAATCTTTTCAGCAATTTTTTCTATCTGCTCAGTTGTTGATGCCTTAGCAATCTGAGGAGAAACCACAAACACCCCTATACTAACTAGGGCGGCGGAAATTTTCAAGAAATTGTTGCTCATTCTGGTTTAAAAATACAGTTGAGTGGAATTTACCAGAGGGGTGTGCGAGCGGGATTCTTTTCTCTTGGGGTTGACGGGGATGGAGAAGAAAAATCTTCCGAGAAAGTGGGTTCTCTATGGGTGGGAAGCGATGGGGGTGACACTGCGGGCCGTTGCCGACTGGAAGCAGATGGAGAAGATGACCCCGATTTTAAAAAAGTCCCGATAGGAATCGCCCAACTTAATCGACTCATTTGTTCCCACAGTGCCGGTGAAGTCACCGTTCCATCAGCAAAAACGTAGGATTTACCCCAGAGAGGATAAGCATGAATCCCGTTAATACCAATAACTTTACCTTGCCGATTCAGCAGCGGTCCGCCACTCATGCCATTTTTAATCTTATTGGTGTAGCCGATTTGGTAGCCTCCCGAAAAGGATTTATCACTCAAAAGCGACACTTTACCCAGGGTGAAGGTAAATCCTTGTTCTGTCGGGCGATCGCCATCGTAGGGAAAGCCGGCGGCGAAGACTTCATCTCCGATAGCGAGATCATCGACATTAGCCAAATCAGCAATAGAATAAACTTGGCTACTGCGAAAAGAAACTAAGCCTAAATCATAATCATTCAAGCGAACTGTTCTGACCAACTCACCCCGATGTATCTTGCCGTCAGGGGTTTGTATTTGCCAACCCCGATAGCGATACCGCCCTAAAACATGGTCATTCGTGAGGACTTTGTAGGAAGAACCCTGCTTTTCAACTAAAATGCCCGAACCCCAGCCTTGCCCTGATAACACCTTAACAGTAATTGCTCTGGCTAACTGACGCAGCTGTTGTTCTGAAAGTTGCTGAGAGCTATGGGCATTGGCCTGGTTAGGTTCCAGAGCAGGAGCATAGCTTTGGACAGCAAGCAAAGGTGTGGACAGTCCCAATAATAAACTGCCCGCACCAGCCAAAATTCTTTTTATAGGCCGACTCACTTGATTACTATGCTCCTATCTATAGAACTAGAAAAGTTTACCAAACAGAACCGCCCGATGGTTTTTGGGGGGGTTGTTCGGGAGAAGTCTCCGGCAGTGGAGAGGGGGACGAACCGGTGGCAGGATTTGTTTCCACGGGAGCATTTTCTAGGAATTTATTGAAATAGACAATGACAGAATCCGATGAGCTTTCAAACAAAGGACCAGGGCCGCCTCTCTCCCGGAGGTCAAATAGCAGTTGGATTTTCTGGGTTGCGTCTTCCCCTCTCTTGAGGGTAAATAATAGGTTACTGCTATTTGCCCGTTCTCGTCCATGACTAGGGGAATAGATGACCGGCAGACCATTGAGATAGCCAGTGGTAATAATATCAATTCCTCTAGGTCGAGCGTCAAGGGTATTGAATCGTTTAGTTACTTCTAGACACCGTTGCCGGGGAGTGTAACCGGAACCGCTAGAATAACGAGAAACCCAACGAATCACAGCTTTGCGTTCATTAGGGCGGACTTTGACATAGGTTGTGGGAACTCCCACATGGGGGCCTGTCACTGGTAAAAGACACTCGAATCTGGCTTGAGCTTGGCTCGGTGATTGTAAGGTCAAGGCAGGTCCTACACCAATCAGAGCAATAGTCAGAGTTTTTGTCAAAGTTTGTAATTTCATTGTCCTTATTCTAATCCTGCAAAGGGACTCTACTATACACTTCAAAGGTAGCTATTATCTCTCCGCAAAACCAACAAAAGCAAGGCTTTTGCAACAATTCTTATTTTTTGGCTCACCCTTTCTTCAAACTCCTTTAAGAGAGCAATCAGATGAGTTCGTTTACCCCAAAGCAGACCAAACTTCTAACTTACTGACCACGCGACGAATCACCTCATCGGTAAACTCAATCATGGTCATTTGTCCCCCTAAATCGGGGGTTTTTTTGCCCTCGTGAATAGTTTCAAAGACACTTTCATAAATTGCCCTGGAAGCTTTACGCGCTTCGTTAGTTTCGATATAACCTAACAAAGCTGCCGAGGCTAAAATCATCGCCATGGGATTAGCGATATTTTTGCCCTCTAAAGCCGGGGCTGTGCCGTGGGGAGCTTCTGCCATAATAGTTTTAACTGCTAAGGTCTCCTCATCAAATCCCAAAACTAAACTTTCGGCCCCAGCAATACTGCCATAGAGTTGCAAGACAAAATCCGATAATAAATCGCCATCGCGATTAAGGGCCGGAATCACCAAAGCTTCGCCGTCGGTTTGTAAAAGTAGGGCAAAAGTTGCGTCAATTAACAGGGGTTGATAACGTACTTCCGGATGTCTTTGGGCTGCCGCGTCTAATTCCTCTTTAAACATCCCTTCGTAGGTGGCACTGACGGTGAATTTTGGGCCGCCAAATACCCGCGCCCCGGTTTTTTTGGCCTGTTGAAAGGTAAACTCGGCCACAGCGCGACTGGTAGCCCTAGAAATGCGCGAGGTGCGATAGGCAATTTCATCGCCGGTGGCCGTGGTTTCTCGCCATTCTTTGGCCCCGTAGGCATCGTCAACGGCCATGCGGACAATGGCAATGGGAGAATAAACGCCACCAATCGGACGAATACCGGGGATACGGCGACCAATGCGGAGAATTACCTGAGAATTCATTGCTTCTCTTAAAATAGCGTTAGGACTGCCCACATCTCCTTTAATTTCTGGGGTAATGGTGGCAGCTTTGAGAGCTAATCCGGTTTTTAGAGTCGCTTCGGCGGCCTCATGAACCACTTGATTGTTACTCTGGCGACGCTGGGCTAAACTAAGATCAAAATCGGCAAAGTTAAGCGGTTGACGAATTATCGAGGGTTGCAATACTCTCAGGGCTTCTAGTAATAGTTCTTCTCCAGTTTGGTCGCCGTGCATGACCACAATGGTGGGGATATTTTCTGTCATAGTTTTTGAGTTTTAATAAAAATTTTCAAGTATATGTTAATGCTGAATTGGCTGGTTAATCGGCTAAAAAAGATACTTTTTACCTTAATTAATTCTGTAATTTTATCAATCTTGCAGAAAAAGATATATAACAGCAAATCTGGTTATTAAAAACTGATTATTTATTCTCCCTTTTGCCTTTTGCCCCCCTTGATAAGGGGGGTTTGATCCCCCCTGCCCCCCTTGATAAGGGGGGTTTGATCCCCCCTGCCCCCCTTGATAAGGGGGGTGCCGATAGGCGGGGGGATCTACCCTTAATAAGGGGGGTATCTGAAAGTTTTTAACACCTAGCGACTTAGAAGAAAATATATAATTAATATTATGCCCGATCGCTAATTAAATTAGCAATCGGGCGGTGGTGAGAATTAATTAACCCAAGATTTAGAAAGCTTGTTCAACTTCGGCAATTTCGGGAATCACTTCCCGGAGACGACGTTCGATGCCCATTTTTAGGGTCATGGTGGAACTGGGACAGGAACCGCAAGCGCCTTGAAGACGCAGTTTGACGACTGGCCCGTCGATTTCGACTAATTCCACGTTACCACCATCCGCCATCAGGTAGGGGCGCATTTCATCTAAAACTTGTTCGACGTTATTGGGAGTCAGTGTTAAAGACATAATCAGCTTCTGGTCAGAGATTTATTAGAGTGTAAGTAAGTGGTTTCAATTAAATTGAAGATAGATTTTGTCTTTGATCCCCCCTGCCCCCCTTGATAAGGGGGGTGCCGATAGGCGGGGGGATCGCCCCTGCCCCCCTTGATAAGGGGGGTATCTGACAACTTTTAACACCCACCTACTTACCTTTATTATAGAGGAAAATCCCCCAGAGAAATTTTCTATTCTTCCTCTGACTCTGGAGAACTTACCCAAGGGGTAGAAGATTCGGCAGCTTTCGGGAAAGAAAAAGATTTTTTCGGAGGAGAAGGCAATAATTCCAATTGTCGATTACCGGTTTTATAGCTAGTTTTATTTTTCTGCTCTCCCCGTCGTCGTTGGGAGGTTTTTTCCTCCGTGGTATTTTCGGCTATCACTTCATACAAAATCGCCCGTTTATCCTCTTGTTGGCCTTTTCTTAAAACCCGTCCCAAACGCTGAATATATTCCCTCGTGGAACCGGTTCCCGATAAAATAATCGCGATGCGTGCTTCTGGCACATCAACCCCTTCATTGAGAACATGGGAAGTCACCAGAATTTTGTATTCTCCCTGACGAAAACGGGTCAGGATTTCATGGCGTTCTTTCACGGGAGTTTGATGGGTTATGGCAGGTATTAAAAAGCTCTCGGAAATGCGGTAAACTGTGGCATTATCGTTGGTAAAAATTAAAATTGGTTCCGGATAGTGTTCACAGATTAACTCGGCTAAAACCCGCAATTTTCCCTGGGTTCCAGAGGATATTTCCTTCGACTCCCGGTGGGCTAACATCGCCCGGCGCCCTTCGCTACTTCTGGCACTAATCATGACAAAATTTTGCCAACCATCTAAACCAGACAAACTGAGATTATTTCTTCTTAAAAAATCATTGCGAATTTTAATTGCTTCTTGATATTTTTCCTGTTCTTTGGCAGATAGTTTCACTTTAATTTGAATTATTTCATGATCCGCTAGGGCTTTTCCTGACAAGTCTTGGGGAGTTTTTTGATAAACAATTGCACCGATAAGATAATCTAAATCTTGATGACTACCATCACCGCGATCCGGTGTTGCTGTTAAGCCTAAACGATAGGGTGCGATCGAATCTTCCGCTATTTTCCGAAAGAAATCCGATGGTAAATGATGACATTCATCAAAAATCAAAAAAGCGTAACGATTGCCAAGAGTTTCTGAATAAATTGCCGCACTTTGATAGGTGGCGATTAAAATAGCACTATTATCCTTAGAACCTCCCCCTAATAATCCCACCTCGGCATCGGGAAAAGCCGCCAACATCTGGGCATACCACTGGTGCATTAAATCAATAGTCGGCACGATAATTAAGGTGCTGCGGGGAGTCGATTGTAGAGCTAATTGGGCAAGATAGGTTTTACCGGCAGCGGTGGGAAGGACGATAACACCCCTTCTCTGGGATTTTTTCCAAGCGATTAACGCTTCCGTTTGATGGGGGTAGGGTTCCCGTTCAAAACTGGCAATTAATTCTAAATTGTTAAAAGCTTTTGCTTCATCTTGGAAGTTAATGCCCTCCTCCTGTAGGGTTTCCACGAGAGGACGATAATGAATGGCCAAAATGCGAAATCTTTCAATACGATCATCCCAAGTGGCAAAATCTAGCCATTTTTTCCCTTTTGGTGGTGGATGGAGAATTAAGGTTCCTCGCTCATATTTGAGGGTGGGTAAGCGCATTTTTCAGTTATCAGTAAACAGTAAACAGTTATCAGTAAACAGTAAACAGTATAAGTGAACTGAAAACTTACATCTGATAACTGATACTAAATCCGTTGAGTATAGGCTACATATCAGGACGGGCAAAAGGCAAGAGGCAACCCCCCCGACGTCGGGGGGGCAAGGGGGGGTAGGGGGAATAAATAATCAGTTTTTAATAACCGGATTTAGTATGATAACTGATTCAAGGCTGACGGCTTATATTTATCTAAGGGAGGGCGTACGCCCTACGCCCCTACAGAAAAACTAATACGGGGTAATGTAGGGGCGCAATGCTTGCGCCCAAAATGTAAAATTTACGAATACTTTACACCATGATGTCAAGAGAGCTAATTTATCTTGTTAAAAAAATAGAGTGTGAATTAACACACTCTCAGCATATCGAAACAGCCAAAGTTTGGCAATAGATTAAATCTTTTCGGTTAGCTTAGTCAGAACGCGATTGGAACGTTCCACAAAAGCTTGCATTCCCTCAGCATCAAATCCTTTTTGAGCGATTAAAGCTAAATCATAAACGTGCTGACAGAGCATTTTTGCTAATTGCGCCGATGGAGATTCGCCACTACCGGTAACAATACTTCCCTGACTAATCTGGACAATCTGTTGAATTAGGGGATGATTAGTATTAATCATCAGAATATGTTCTTCGGGGAAAGCCATGGATTTTTGTTGCATCATTGCCGTCATTTCCTGTAAGCGTCGCATCGCTTCTGGAAGTAAGACAATTGCCGGGGGAGTACCTTGGGGATCATCGGATTTCAAGGCTTCAGTTTTGATATTGATGCGGGAATTATCGAGAGCTTTGGCGAAGATTTCTTTGATCAATTCAGCCCGGGTTTTATTACTACCGGGATCGATAATTTCACTAGCTTGATCCTGTTCGAGCAGCGTCGAGTCTAATTCAGAATCAACCCGGGTGAATTTCACATCGGAGTATTCTCTTTCTAGGAAAGGAATAAAGTAATTAGTATCGATGAAAGAATCAAAGAAGAGTATCTCTAACCCTTGATTTTTGTAGAGTTCAACGTAGGTGGATTGGCTACGAGGATCGGTACAGTAAAAAACTCGATTTTCGTGGCGTTCTTTATGGCGTTCCAGGTAGGCTTTGAGAGTAGTATAACCTTCCTGTTCGATCGCTTCTAGGGGAGTTTTCGCCGTTGCTTCTTGCCATGCGTCACCTTCGGCGGTTTGTACTGCCACTTGTACCGCAGTTTCTGGGGTTTTGTAGGTAGTGCGATAGATTAAAATATCTTCTACCTGCTGTTTAAATTTATCCTCTTTTAAGGAACCAAATTTAATAAAAGTTCCCACATCTTCCCAACAACGAATATATTCTTTTGCGTCTTCGTTGTAGAGAGATTTGAGGCGATCAGCAATTTTTTTGGCAATAAAATCGGCAATACGGCGAACGGTGCGATCTTTGGTTAAAGCACTTCGAGACACATTTAAAGGAATATCTGGACTATCGATAACTCCTCGCAAGGGCATCAGGAAATCGGGAATAATTTCCTCACAATGATCGCTGACAAAAACCTGATTACAGAATAACTTTAATTGTCCTTTTGAGACATCTACATCTGGTCTGAGTTTGGGAAAATAGAGAATGCCATTGAGCAAGAAAGGATAATCGGTATTCAGATGTACCCAGAGTAAAGGTTCTTCTTGGAAAGGATAGAGATAACGATAGAATTCTAGGTAGTCTTCTTTAGTCAGATTTTGAGAAGATTCTTTCCATAAAGCCCGTTGTTGATTAATCACTTCCCCATCAATTTTAATGGGAACGGGCATAAAATCTGAGTAGGTTTTGACTAACTGGCGAATGCGGGCAGGTTCTAAATATTCCCCTTCCTCATCCATTAAAGTTAGGGTGATAGTGGTGCCGATTTGGCTGCGGGAAGAATCGGTTAATTCAAACTCTGGAGAACCATCACAGCACCAATGGACAGGGGTAGCACCTTCTTGATAGGAAAGAGTATCAATTTCTACCTTTTTAGCCACCATAAAAGCCGAGTAAAAACCTAGGCCAAAATGACCGATTAAATCGTTGGCTGATTTTTGGTATTTATTGATAAATTCTTCCGCACTGGAAAAGGCAACTTGGTTAATATATTTCTTGATTTCTTCCGCCGTCATCCCGATCCCATTATCGGTAATTGATAGGGTACGATTTTCTTTATCGATGGCGAGATTAATTTCTGGTTCGGGGACTTCTCCTCTCGCTTCTCCTGCTAAGGAAGCCATTTTTAATTTCGAGATGGCATCAACACTATTAGATATCAATTCCCGCAGAAAAATTTCATGGTCAGTGTAGAGGGATTTTTTGATAATAGGGAAGATATTCTCGGTATGAATCGTGATATTACCTTTTTCGAGTACCGTCATACGTTCAATTACTAAGGGTTTGACTATTCTAACTTTTTTATTTTGCTCGATGATGGCACTATTGATCACAGAGCGATTGCCCAACTTCTTCTAGGGGGATAACCGTACCGATAAAGGGATTCTAGAACTCGATCGCAAAAATCAGGGGTAATTGCCAGATTATCGGGGTTATTGATGACTTTTTGACTTTTACAAGCGGTTGGTTGAGATTTGCCGATTGAGGGGGAATTGCAGTAGCTCTACTGGTCACTTTGCAGATATCCCTCAATCAAAATATCGGGATTGAGATAATTAACCGTGACATTTTCTAACTGTAAAGCTTCGCTCATTAACTGGAAACCTAAATCACCCACAGCAGTAGGTGCCTTGATTCCCCCGATGATTTTGGGCGCGATAAAAGCGATAATTTTTTGTACCATGCCCTCAGCGATCGCGGCTGCACTTAAACCACCACCGCACTCCCACAAAACCTGACAAAATCCCCTCTGATAGAGATTTTCCATCACTAAAGTGGGTGTCACCTCGGTTAGTTCGATCACTTCCACGCCTTTTGTTAATAATTGTTGCTTAAGCTTGACATTAGAATCAATTTGTGTATAGACAAGGGTGGGAAATTGACTGGTATCCCAAAGATGAGCGGAGGGTGGTAAATCGAGCGATCGAGTCATGACCACGCGCAGGGGATTATGATCAGAGAGGCCGTGAGTGGTGAGGTGGGGATTATCTTGACGGACAGTGCTACCGCCGACGATAATCGCATCACAGGCCGATCGCAATTGATGGACTATTTGGCGAGAAGCGGGGCTAGTAATCCAAGTGCTATGACCGCTAGTAGCGGCAATTTTGCCATCGAGAGTCATGGCATATTTGAGGATACCGAAGGGTTTTTTAGCGGTGATGCGATGGATAAAACCCTGATTGAGTTGACGACATTCGGACTCCTCCACTCCCACCAGCGTCTCGATGCCTGCCGATTCTAATCTTTGAATGCCTTTCCCCGCCACCAGGGGATTAGGATCGATCATCCCCACCACCACTTTTTTAATGCCTGCTTGCACAATTGCCTCGCTACAGGGGGGAGTACGTCCATAGTGGTTACAGGGTTCAAGATTGACGTATAAAGTGGCACCACGGGCTTTTTCTGCTGCCTGTCTCAGGGCGAAAACTTCTGCATGGGGTTGTCCGGCCCCTGGGTGAAAACCTTCGCCGATAATTGTCCCCTCTTGAACAATCACAGAACCCACCAAAGGATTAGGAGAAGTTCGCCCCAAGGCTTGCCTAGCAAGGGTTAGACATCTTTGCATCATTGTGCGATCGAATTCCGTTGCCTGGGCCATGGTTGATTTCTCCAAAGGAGGGGAGACTTTATCAGTGATCAGTAAACAGTAATCAGTGATCAGTGGGAAGCTTTTTTCAGTGTTGCCAAAGGCACGGCGTAGCCGTCCAGTAAACAGTAATCAGTGAACGGAAAACTCACATCTGATAACTGATCACTTCTCTACTATTGTTATTTTAAAGTGAAACGTATCAGAGGATACAGAAATCTCAAATAAAAAAAAACAAAGATCGAAAAACGTTGACTACTCACACATCAAGATAAATCCCTAGCTGTTTGGTCTTCTGAAATGATTGACCTCTGTTCCTAGGATTTAGCGGTTGAACGGACATAATTGCTCGGTAATTATTTTCAAAAGTAATGAATCGACCTACTAACTCAACAAAGTAAACGAATTAACGATGAAACGAATTGCTCGAAAATCTGGGGAACTTGTCGGTTTATTACCGAAAATTAACCCTGTCTGGTTAGCCTGTGTTCCCTTGTCTGCGATTATTTTTGTGGTTTGGAACACGGCCGTACAGGCCCAAGATGCGAAACCCTTAACCCCCGAAGATGTCCAAAACGCCCTCAATACAATCTGGGTTTTAATTGCCGCCATCCTCGTGATCTTTATGAATGCGGGTTTTGCGATGCTAGAAACGGGATTCTGTCGTCAGAAAAACGCCGTTAACGTTCTGGCCAAAAACCTGATCGTTTTCGCCCTCTCCACCATATCATTTTGGGCGATCGGTTTCTCCCTGATGTTTGGGTCTGTCAGTAACGAATTTTTCGGTACAGGAGGCTGGTTCCTTAGCAGTAGCGATCCCGCCACCTACGTTATGCCTGCCTCTTTGCCCACCTCGGTGTTCTTCCTGTTCCAAGTAGCTTTCGCGGGAACGGCGGCAACCATTGTATCTGGGGCGGTGGCAGAACGGATTAAATTCGTCGATTTCCTCGTTTTTAGCTTAATTATCGTCGGTATCATGTACCCGATCACCGGTCACTGGGTTTGGGGTGGCGGTTGGTTAGCTGACCTTGGTTTTAAAGACTTCGCTGGTTCGACGGTGGTTCACTCGGTGGGTGGTTGGTCTGCTTTAACCGGGGCGGCAATTCTCGGCCCGAGAATGGGTAAATACATCAACGGTCGCACCAGTGCCTTACCCGGCCATAACATGAGTATCGCGACCTTGGGTTGTTTAATTCTCTGGATTGGCTGGTTCGGTTTTAACCCCGGCTCTACTTTAGCGGTTAATGAAACTGTACCCTATATCGCTGTCACCACTAACCTCGCCGGGGCCGCGGGCGGCATTGCCGCTACCTTTACCGCTTGGGCGAAAGATGGTAAACCTGACCTTTCGATGATTATTAACGGTATTCTCGCCGGTTTAGTAGCCGTTACTGCCGGTTGTGATGGTGTATCCTATTGGTCGGCGGCAATCATCGGTTTAATTGCCGGTGTAGTCGTGGTTTACTCGGTGTCTTTCTTCGATAACCTGAAAATTGATGACCCCGTGGGTGCGACTTCCGTTCACCTCGTCTGTGGTGTGTTTGGAACTTTAGCCGTCGGTATCTTCAACAAAGATGCGGGTTTAATCACCGGTCAATTCCAACTGTTTATTAACCAAATTATCGGAATTGTGGCAGTAGGGGCATTTACCGTGATTGTCAGTGGTATTGTTTGGACAATCCTTAAGGCTACCCTCGGTATTCGTGTTACTCCCGAAGAAGAAATGGAAGGTTTGGATGTGGGTGAACACGGAATGGAAGCCTATAGCGGTTTCGTCAAGGAGTCCGATATCGTTACTGGTGGCTATTATGCTTCCAGTGTTGACATGGAAACGCCCAGCAGTCGTTAGGGTGAACCTTGTAAAGATAGATTAATTAGATCCCCGACAAAGTTAAAGAGAAAAGGAAGAAGGCCTCGCCCCGATGCGATCGGTGGCTATAATTAGCTTCTAAACCTTTTCTCTTTCGGTTTTTTGTCTCTTTCCAGACAGAAAAAATTAATCTTGCTACTAGGCACCAACCGTCAATGAAAAAGATCGTAGGAATAACCATGCTTTTGCTGGGACTGGGATTCAATTTCGGAGTTGCCCCGGTTTTTGCGGAAACCGTCGCCGCCGCTCCCCCCAATCCGATTAGTGCTGGAGATACAGCTTGGATGCTGATCTCGTCGGCTTTAGTTTTATTAATGACCCCAGGACTGGCTTTTTTTTATGGGGGTTTAGTACGTTCGCGTAACGTCCTCAACACCATGATGATGAGTTTGGTAGCCATGGGCGTAATTGGTGTAACTTGGGTGCTTTGGGGTTATAGTCTCGCTTTTGATGTCACCCCGGGTAAAAGTGGTTTTGGTGAAGGGATTGAAGCTTTTATCGGTGGTCTGGATTGGATTTTTCTCAACGGAGTCACCGCCGCCGCACCTGACAATATCGGTTATGCACCCACCGTTCCCCATCAAGTGTTTATGGTCTATCAGATGATGTTTGCGATCATCACCCCGGCTTTAATTTCAGGGGCGATCGTGGAACGGGTCAACTTTAAGGCCTATTTTTGGTTTTTACTGCTTTGGTCCACCTTTATCTATTCTCCCCTAGCTCACTGGGTTTGGGGTAAGGGTTGGTTGGCAGCCACTGGGGCGCTGGATTTCGCCGGTGGAACCGTTGTTCACGTTAGTTCCGGGATTTCCGCACTGGTGGCCGCTTGGGTAATCGGTCCGCGGCGTAGTTTTGGCACTCAAACCTATGCACCCCATAATGTGCCGTTTGTTCTCCTCGGTATCGGTTTACTCTGGTTTGGTTGGTTTGGTTTTAATGGGGGTAGCGCACTTTCCTCTAGTTCCCTAGCCACCACAGCTTTTGTTAATACCACGATCGCCGCTTCGGCTGGTGGTTTGACATGGATGTTTATAGAATGGATTTTACGCGGTAAACCGACGGCGATCGGTATTGCTAGTGGATTTTTGGGGGGATTAGTGGGTATAACTCCCGCTGCCGGCTATGTGCTGCCGATTGGGGCGATTCTGATTGGTTCGATCACTGCCCTTAGTTGTTTTTTTGCGGTTAGTCTCCGAGCAAAATTGCGCTTTGATGACTCTTTGGATACCTATCCCGTCCATGGTGTGGGTGGGACAATAGGGGCAATCCTTACGGGGGTTTTTGCGACTAAATCGGTTAATTCCTTCGGTAATGACGGTTTACTATTTGGCAACCCCGGCTTAGTTTGGACGCAATTTGTTGGCGTTGCCGCTACTTATATCTTTGCTGCCGTGGGTACTTTTGTCATCCTGAAAGTTCTCAGTTTATTCATGGATTTGCGGGTTAAACCGAATACGGAAGCAGAAGGTTTGGATGTGCCTCAACACGGAGAGGAAGCCTACGGACAGGAATTCGAGTTTGGTAGCAGCTTTTCCTACCAAGAAAATCCTCCTAGCACAAATCCTCGAGAAAATTATTAGCGATTCAATCGGCTATCAGTCCGGCTAACAGAGGCGAAATTTCGTCTCTGTGGAACTTGGCTGAACAATCAAAAAAAAAGAACGGGTCTGCTTCTAGATGATACTAAATCTGGTTATTAAAAACTGATTATTTATTCCCCCTTTTGCCTCTTGCCTCTTGCCTCTTGCCTTTCCTGATATGTAGCCTATACTCAACGGATTTAGTATGAGATGAGGTTTCAACCCCTCACACATTGCGCCAATACCAGCGAGTAACATCGGTTAAAAACTGTTTGACTCTGGGAGGAGGGGTTATTTTTAATCCTAGCCATTGATAGGGAAGTTCTCCTACTACATGATATTTCTTAGAGATGTTCATATTCGTCGGTAACTCCATTCCCCAGCGTTTAAAACTAGCGGCGCAATTTTCTGTGATTTCACCGCGACTGGTGCTTTCCCCATACACGGCTATATTCTTGTCCACAATTAATTGTCTTTCTCCCACTAACTTTGTAATTCTGAAACTATCCATTTCCTTAGCAACAAATGGTCGATCAGGAAAACTTTCAAAAACTCTTCTCAAAGCTTTTACTTTTATGAATTGATGAGACCAGAGATCCGGGAGAGTATCTGCTTGAGAAAATACCGTTTCTCGTAAAACGACTTGCTTTTTAGGGGTGAGAATCTTGACTCCTTCTTGAATAAATTTGTCGCTTTTAAAGTAACCACCTTTAAGGTGGCGCAGGCAGAGAACTGTTAAGAGATCGGACTCGGTGTTATTGATAACAAAATTGTAGATATCATTAGCTGCCTCTTCTTGAATTCGGATCAGGTAACGATCATCCATGCACCAATAAATCCATTCTTCATCAGGCAAGTCTTTTAAGAGATTTAAAACCGTATCCCTGATCTTGGAACAGTCCATCGGAATTAACTCCACTTTATCGCCATATTTTGCTAAGTTCTCAGGATAATTGTCGTAGGGAACACGAAAAGTAAAAGGATTACTTGGCCACAATTTTTGATAAGTATAAATCATGTGATCAGCAAATTTAATGTACTTATCGCAGGTCAAAACGATCGCTTTCATAAATGATTCTTAATCCTGAATAGTTTTTTAGTTTTAGCTGTTATCCTTACGGAGCGACTAATTATAGGATTATCACCAGCAAATTTACAGCAAAGCTGTCTATTTGTCAATACTTTTGGTATCCTAGTCTTGAAAAAACAGAGAGCGGCACTCAAGAAGGCCGTTTATTCTCTCCATCAACTGGCAATTTTAGCGATTATTACTGACAATAATCAAGAATAACGAATCGAGTTAAGTAGCTGGTTATAATTAAATTAAAAATGGATTTTAGGTTCGATCCCCCCTGCCCCCCTTGATAAGGGGGGTGCCGATAGGCGGGGGGATCTGAAAGTTTTTAATACCTATCTACTTAAGTAGTTATCAAGTCACAAACATTTAAAAAAAGAAATAGGTTTATATTGGGGTAAAATCCAGTTTAGAATGGCCACAAGACCCAGAAAAAAGAAAAAAATTCAACAGAAACTAGCGGAATATTTAAAAATAGCAAAATCTCAATATAGACTCACAGCGATCGCACCATACCAGAATTGAGGGATAACTTTCCCCAGTCTGCAAGCTGGGGGGGACAAAACTGGTTTATGCTAGAAAGGGTTACTCTTAACGTAACTTTACAAAGTCATCGATCGCCCACATTTATGGATTGCATCATCAATCGTCGAGCGCGGTTTTCAGCCAGCCATCGCTATTATCTACCAGAATGGGACGAAGCCGAAAATCAAAGACTTTTTGGTCTTGGTAGCCGTTTTCCCGGTCATGGTCACAATTACGAATTATACGTCTCCCTATACAAAGAACTCAATCTTTATGGCATGGTGGAAAATCTCTCCACCGTGAAACAGGTAATTAAACGAGAGATAACCAGTCAATTAGACTACTCCTATCTCAATCAAGTCTGGCCGGAATTTCAGCAAACCCTACCCACCACAGAAAATATCGCTAGAGTTATCTGGCAAAGATTAGCACCCTATTTACCATTGGTCAAAATTCAACTATTTGAACACCCCGAATTGTGGGCAGAATATCAAGGAAAAGATATGGAAGCAACTTTAACTATCAAAACCCATTTTAGCGCCGCCCATCGTTTGGCTTTACCGCAATTAACCCTCGAACAAAACTCGGAAATCTACGGCAAATGCGCCAGGGTAAACGGTCATGGTCATAATTATCACCTAGAAGTATCCGTGGCGGGAGAAATCGATCCCCGCACCGGTATGATTGTGGATCTAGGGGATTTACAAAAAGCGATCGATGAATTGGTAGTAGAACCCTTCGATCATACTTTTTTAAATAAGGATATTCCCTACTTTGCCGAAGTGGTTCCCACCGCGGAAAATATTGCCCTACATATCGCTCAACTATTAGAGGAACCAATCCGCCAATTAGGAGCCGAATTAGATAAAGTTAAACTAATTGAAAGTCCCAATAATTCTGCCGAAATCCACTGCCGTGGTTCGGTTCAAGCTCCCCGACAACTTCTAGAAAAAACCCTGACAGCCGTTTAATTGCCTGTTGGTTAAGGTGATTAGGGTGAGCATGGCTCACCCTGATGGATTTAATTAAACCCTAGTTAAACACTTCTCGCCATCCTCGCTTTCCTTTGCTTTGGCGCAAGGGAGAGGCTAAATCGACAATTTTCTCCAGCAGTTTCGGGGCCAATTTTTGACACCAAAGAGCTAGATGACTTTGCCAACCGACGACAATTTCCGTTTTTTCCCTATTTAACCCGGTAATTAGGGTTTGGGCGACTTCTTCGGCGCTCATCGGCTTTAACCATCGAAATAACTGCAATTCTCGCACCATATCCGTATCGGTTAAAGAGGGTAAGAGGGTGACAACTTTGATGTTGTGTTCCCGTAATTCCGACCTGAGAGCCTGACTAAAACCCAAAATGGCAAATTTGGTGGCCGAGTAGGTAGCGAAGCTAGGAGCGGCAATTTTACCCATCATGCTGGAAACATTGACGATGGTTCCCTGTCCCCGAATTGCCATCCGGCGGGCAATTAAGCGAGTGACCGTGTACATGGCCATCAGATTTAAAGATATTTCTGCTTGCACTTGCGAAAATTGCGATCGCAGAAAGGGGGTTTGATGGGCAATACCGGCACAGTTAACGAGGATATCAATGCCACGGCATTCTTGCCAAACGCGGATAATTGAAGGACTAACAAGGTCATTTTCGGTTAAATCTAGGGCTAAAGGTGTGGCAATGACCCCTAGAGACTCAATTTCTTTGGCTAGTTTGTCTAATCGCTCTTGATCTCTGGCAACAATCACAATTCTGCTTAAACCTTGTCGGGCTAATTCTAAGGCGATCGCTCGTCCAATGCCCCGGGATGCCCCCGTGACTAGGGCTGTTTTTCCCTGTAATTTCATGATCAAACTCCTGTTTTAAGCAACAGTACAGAAATTTATTGGTTTTGCTTCTGAAATCTTTGATTTGTGCATCTATGCCCTACATAAGTAGCGAAGCAATCGGGGGATAGATGGATAGGTTAGGGTGCATGGGATTTTTCCTCCTTCAAAGCGCACTCTTGAACCCACGGTAACAGTTGTCTTTACAAACAGCAATCTTTTTTAACACTTTTCCGCAAAATCACTCGATCGGATGAACGCTCAGGGTGATCTTCAATCCTATGGAAGGGGAGCAGGGAGAGAGGAGAGGTAGGGTTGATTCATGAATCAACCCTACTATGAATCAACCCTAGGGGAGAGGGGCAGCAGAAAAAAAAATTGTGGTTCCACCCTATTGTTGATCTCAATTTAGGTGTTCAATGTCGGTAATAATCGGTAGAATCACCGTGATCTTTGTGCCTTTTCCTTCCTCACTTTCTATGTAAATTTGTCCTTTGTGCGCTTCCACACAGCGTCCGACAATGGCTAATCCTAATCCCGTTCCTTGAATATTATCGACATTGCTACCGCGATAAAAAGGTTTAAATAAATTTTCTTGATCTTTGCTGGGAATACCAATGCCTCGATCGATAATTTTAAAGACTACCTGCTCGGATTCGACAATAATCTTAAATTCTACGGGGTTTCCCTGTGGTGAATATTTGATAGCATTTCCCAGTAAATTTGTCAAGATATGTTTAATTAAATTAACATCCCAAAGTCCTCTTTCTAAGCTGCCCTCAATTTGGAAAATAATTGCCGATTGTTTTTCTGGCTTAACCATAAAAGATTCTACCAATTTCTGACAATAATCGAGCAAATCCACCGGATCAAATTGACAGTATAATCTCCCGGAATCGGCCCTACCAATTAATAACACTTCTGTGAGCAATTGATCCATGTCTTTAATGGCCGATCGAATCATGCGAAAATAGCTAACTTGCTGATCTTTTGTCAACCGATCGCGACTTTCTTCTAATAATCCAGCCGAGAGTAAAATTTTATTTAAAGGATTGCGAAAATCGTGAGATAACATGGAAACAAATTCAGTTTTTAACTGATTTAACTCCTGAGCTTTTTCCAGTTGATTAGTGCGTTCAATCACGCTCATTTTTAAAGCTTCGTTCGATTCTCGTAAAGCTTCTTCCATCTGTTTTCGCTCGATCGCATAACATAGCGATCGAGTTAAAATTTCTAAACTTACTTCTCTTTTAATTAAATAATCCTGCGCTCCCTGACGTAGTGCTGCCAAAGCTAAATTATCATCATTAGTATTAGTTAAAACCACGATTGGTAATTTCGGAGCCGTAATTAAAAGGGGAGCTAAGGATTCCAAATCCTGACTATCTGGTAAAGTTAGATCTAATAAAATTACATCAAAATTTGTTTGTTTTAAAAGAGAAATTGCCTCCGATAATCTTGACACATTAACCAGATGAAATTCTTTTTTTTCATTACCCTTAAGAATTTCCTTTAATAATCGAGCTTCGGCTAAATTATCCTCGATTAAAAGAACTTTTATATCCTGCGAGAGTCCCATTGTTTAATCAAGAGTTAAAGAGATTTGGGAAGTTAGGAAGTGGGGTGTGGGGTGTGGGGAGAATAAAGCTGCCTCCTGCCGACCGACTCCTGACTCCTGACGACCGACTCCTGATAACTGATAACTGATCACTGATAACTGATCACTGATAATGATTCACTCCCCAGGTAAAGTAGCGGTTTCTAACCAAAAAGCCTCGATATTTTTGACAATTTTGAACAAATCGTTGAGATTGCGCGACTTGGTTATATAACAATTAACGTGCAGTTCATAGCTATAAAAAATATCCTCCTCGTTGCGAGAAGTGGTTAAAACCACCACAGGAATTCTTTTTAAACTGGGATCGTTTTTGATTTCCGCTAATACCTCCCGTCCGTCTTTTCTTGGCAAATTCAGATCGAGAAGAATCAGATTAGGACGAGGAGAATCGATATACTCCCCTTCTCGACGCAGATAATCCATAGCGTTGACACCATCCCTAACGATAACTAATTCATGCGGGACGGTGCTAGTTTTTAATGCCTCTTGGATGAGGCGAATATCAGCTTTACTGTCCTCCACTAATAAGATAATTTTGTGTGGCACGTCCTCGCCAGCGCTCACGCTCGTTACCTCCTAGGGGAATTGTAAAATAGAAAACCGCTCCTTTACCTAATTGGGATTCTACCCAAATTCGTCCGCGATGACACTCGATAATTTTCTTACAAATCGCCAAACCCATGCCTGTGCCAGGGTACTCGTCGCGGGTGTGCAGTCGTTGGAAAATTACGAAAATGCGTTCGGAAAATCGGGGATCGATGCCAATTCCATTATCGGTGACAGAGAACAGCCATTCCTCCTCTTGACGTTGAGCAGCAATATGAATAGTGGGAGTCGCTTTTCCTCGGAATTTAATGGCATTACCGATGAGATTTTGGAACAATTGCATTAACTGAGTTTTATCTGCCATGACAATTGGCAAGGGATCAACGGTGATTATAGCTTGACTTTCTTGAATTCTCCCTTTCAGGTTAGCGAGAGCTTTTTCCAGTGCCAGATTAGCATCGATGGTATTAAACTCTACCGCCTGCATATCCACTTTTGAGTAAGCCAGCACATCATCTATTAATGTTTGCATCAAGCTGACACCTTCGACGGCAAAAGTAATAAATTCTTTAGCATCTTCGTCCAGTTCTTCAGTGTAGCGCATTTCTAGCAACTGCACATAGTTGGCGACTTGATTGAGGGGTTCCTGTAAATCGTGGGAAGCGACGTAGGCGAATTTTTTTAATTCGGCGTTTGATAGTTCCAAATCCCGCGCTAAACGTGCCAATTCATCGGCTTGTTTTAAGATGATATTGATGATCGCTTTTCGTAATTCTAGTGCGGCGTTAATTTCTACCGCTTTCCAGGGTAAAGATTTGAGGCGAACGGTTTCTTTCCAGAGGGAGAAAGATTTACGCGGACAGAGACGAATATTACCATCTATGGCAGTCGTTTCGATCGCTTTACCCGGATCACCACCCCAGTTCACGGTTTGAATTACTTCCGGACGAAACCAGAGGAGATAATTACGTTTAGAAATGGGAATTGCTAGTAAACCACTGGCAATGTCTTTAAACTTACCCGCATCGGCATAAATTCGCGGTAAGGAATTGGTATAGTAAACATCTTCATGGACGTTTTTTTCTAGCCAAGTAATCAGATAATTTAGTTCTTCTTCGCTCGGTGTTACTCCAATTAAGGTATAGTTACCACCTAAACAAATAGCGGCTCCTGTGGCTTTAGTTAGATCAAGTAGATTCGGTTTATGGGCAATTAATCCATCAATAAAGTTATTAGCTTCCGCCATATAATCGATTAATTGCGATTGCACAAAATTTAATTTCACTCGATAGTCATAATCCTCGGTTTCTTCCCGTGCCGATATTTCCGAGAAAATTACTCTTCCTAAGAACTCACAAGCTTTACGGAGTTCGTAGGGTACATATTTAGGGGTACGGTGATGACAGGCAATAATGCCCCAGAGACGTTTATTTTCAATCAGAGAAATGGTTAGAGATGCTCCCACTCCCATGTTATGCAGGTATTCTAAATGACAGGGAGAAGCACTTCTAAGACTGGACAGGGTTAAATTTAAGGGTTGTTGGGTTTCGGGGTGAAGACTAGGCACTAGATCGACGGGTTCAGAGGTAGCATCGGGAATCTGTCGAATCCAATTAGCACTTAATAAATTTCGTGCCGGGAGAGGGATATCGGAAGCGGGATAACGTAAACCGAGATAGGGTTCTAGTTGCTCTATTTTGTCTTCTGCTATCACATCACCGTTATCTTCTTCGTCGAATTTGTATAACATAACTCGATCGAATCCTGTCATTTTTCTGACTTCTTTAACGATGATATTACAGAAATCTTTCAGGCTACGGGTGGCTTCAAGTTTATCGATCGAAGTTTTGGCTAGGTGATAGAATCTCAGGAAAGGAATGTTTTCATAGGAAATAGCTGGTTCTAACTCTAAAATCAGCATTTGTTCGGCGTTGCGGTGAAAAATAGCATCAAAGACGGCAAAATCATCCCCTTTAACCCGCGCCCAAATTTTGGCAGGATTGAGAGCATCAAAATCGTTATTTTCTATGGCTGATTTTAGAGGATCGATCTGAAAGGGATCGAAGATTTCCTCTAGGGTTTTACCGATAATTTCCCCCGGAGAAATACCCAATAAACTGCGACTATTATTGCTAGTTTGGCTGACTTTTAGCTCCGGTTCGCTGAGAACTAAAAGCACCCCGTGCGGTTGAATTCGGTTATAGAGATGGATCGGTTCCCGTTCGATCGAAGTTGGGTTAATTGTCTCGGTTATAACTTCCATGTGTATTTCTCCCAGAGGATTTTTGCCAAGTTGAAAACTCTTTGTTTATTAAAACTATTTCTTCTCACTTTCAGGGGGCGATCAAGAATAAATTTACTTCTCTTAATACTAGGCCATCAAAAGTAATAAAACTTTAATTAATCAGTTATCTATCGATCGAGCAGTTCTGTTCAGTTCCCTTTATTATAATCAGTTTTTCTCTGAGAATCTAGGGTCATTTGTTAAGAATTAAGATTTAATGTTACAAGGGACAGATAATTCTTAATAAAAATATATGGTAGGGTGTGTTAGCGAAGCGTAACACACCAAAATCTAAGATTTAAATACGATAGCAACCCTTTTTTGTTAATTACCTGGAGGTAAAATTTTGAACATTTCTGCAAGCTTATCCATATTTACAAGGAGACTAATTGGCGGATTAATCTTTTGTGCTTTTTCTGGAACTATTTTTGTGAAAAATTCCCATAACTTTTGGGATATATTGTTCTTGGTTTCCTTATCTTCACCTTCGACTTCATTAATTCCCACCTCGGTGAGGGTAGCCAAAATTTCCTTGCGAAGACCATTATAGCCAACGATGTAAAATTTGTTAAGAGCTTCTAGGACTTCATTTAATTTAATCAGCAGAAATTGTTTAAACTCTTGCGTAATTTTGCTATCTTCAATCATTTGAATTAAACCTAAGATTTCTTCCCTTAACCTGTTCAAATCCTCTTTGCTTAAATATATTTCCTCAAAATCTTCTACACAAGAAGGAAGCCAATGTAGAGCGTACCAGTCAGGAGAGTTTAATGGCTGTAAGAAAGAATTTGACCAAGACATTTCAAGTCTTGAAAATACACTAATTAATTCATCCTTAATTTGTTCCATAAGTTTTTTATAGGAAGACTGTTTTCTTGAAGGAAAATATTGTAGTTGATCTTCTATGTGATAAATAAGCTGTAGTAATTGAATCAACCCTTTCTGAACAGAATCAGTGTCATTTTTCACTTCCATTGCTCTTGCTAAAACTGCTTGAACTGATTCGTCAGTTTCGTCTGGAGAACATCTTTGTAGGATAATTAATAAACGTTCGGCTGGATTATGAATCGGTAGAGTAGATGATTCCATAAATTTTATCAAAGGCTAGATTGGTGATGTATAGAACAATAGTATTGTAACCTATCATTGTCTATTTTTACAGCAAGTTTGAGAGCCTATTTATGAAAAAATGTTAAGTAGTCAAGTAGGGTGCGTTAGACAATCCCTTGTTTTTAGGGAAAAAATCAAGAGCTAAATATTACCGTAACGCACCACAAAAAAAAGTTTTTAGCTACTTTTATAAGCCGCTATGACGGAGGAGAGGCTCGGTACTGGGTTCGCGACCGCGGAAAGCTTTAAAAACATTCATAGGATGAGAACTTCCCCCCATAGCTAAGACAGTATCGCGAAAACGGCGGCCGATCGCTTTCACTGCTTCTTCGTTATCTAATCCCACTTCCTCGAAAGCGGCAAAAGCATCGGCACTGAGGACTTCTGCCCATTTATAACTATAGTAACCCGCCGCATAACCGCCAGCGAAAATATGTCCAAAAGAACACAAGAAAGCATCTTCTGGTAGAGGAGGAATTATCGTCGTCGTCGCCGCTAAACGCTGTCTGACTTGTTTAGGAGTTTCGCCGCCATTGGGTTGATAACGATGGTGTAATTCCAAATCTACTAAAGACAAATGTAACTGACGCAGCATAGCCGAACCGCTCATATAATTCTTAGCTAGGAGCAGTTTTTGATAGTAATGTTCGGGGAGAGTTTCACCGGTTTGGTAGTGTTTGGCCATACTCATTAAAGTAGGGCGATCATAACACCAATTTTCCATAAATTGACTGGGCAATTCCACCGCATCCCACTCAACGTTATTAATACCCGCAGCCCCGGAATAGTCCACAGTGGTTAACATATGCTGTAAACCGTGGCCAAATTCGTGAAATAGGGTAGTTACCTCCTCAAAGGTCATTAAACTGGGGTTTCCGTCCACTGGAGGCGTTTGATTGCAGATTAAATAAGCCACAGGTAAACGCACCTCGGTGCCGGTTTTGGCGCGACCGATACAGACATCCATCCAAGCGCCGCCGCGTTTTTCGGCGGGACGACTGTAGGCATCGAGGTAGAAATAGGCGATTTTTTCGCCCTTTTCGTCATTAATCTGGAAATAACGCACATCGGGATGCCAGATAGGTGCTTTACCGTCGGCGGCGATAATTTCTACCCCAAAAATCCGTTTAGCGAGGCTAAATATGCCTTCTAAAACCCGTGGTAGGGGGAAATAGGGGCGTAATTCCTCGGCACTAAAGTTAAACTTGGCCTGACGCTGTTTTTCTGACCAATAGGCTATATCCCAATGCTTGAGATCGTCGGTTCCCGCAAAAGTTTTTAAGGCCTCTAAATCCTGTTTTGCCGCTTCGTAGCTGACTTGGCGCAAATTGTCAAGCAATTTCTCGATTTCATCCACAGAATTGGCCATTTTCCGGGCAAGACTGACCTCGGCGTAGGTACTATAACCTAGAAGATGGGCCTGTTCCTGACGAAGTTGCAAAATGCGATCGATTAAGGGATTATTATCCAATTCTCCCAGATCAGCCCGACTAACGTAGGCTTTATAGAGTTTTTCGCGCAATTCCCGATTATCGCTGTACTTCATAAAGGGGAAATAACTGGGAAAATCGAGGGTAATTACCCAGGGTCCAGTTTCGGTGCTGGCGTTAGTTTCTCCTTGGGCGCGGGCTGTTTGGGCGGCTAAACTGAGGAGACTAGGGGGTAAACCGGCGATATCTTCTGGGGTTGTTAGTTTCAGTTGAAAAGCTTTGGTGGCATCGAGGATGTTATTAGAAAATTTCGTGGTGATTTCCGCTAATTCCAGTTGAATTGCGTTAAATCTGTCTTTTTTATCCCCTAGCAATCCCACCCCAGCCAATTGAGCATCCCGCAGGGAAGCTTCGACAATGCGCTGTTGTGCCTCGTCTAATTGCCCCCAGCTTTCCCCTTGACGCAGGGACAAAAATGCTTCATAAATGGGTTTACTTTGGCTTAAACGGCTAATAAACTCGACTACCTGTGGTTGTACGGTTTCGTAAGCTTGACGCAATTCTGGGCTATTTTTTACCCCCATCAGATGACCGATAATCCCCCAACTCCAGCTTAAACGTTCTTCGATCCGGGTGAGGGGTTCGACTAATTTTTCCCAGGTGGGGATAATCTGCGCTTCTAGATCGGTTAATTCTCTGGCCAGTTCCTGCAAAAGTTGCGTTATCCCAGGGACAATCAGGCCAGGTTGGATTTGGTCAAAGGCCGGTAATCCTTGACCGGCAAGCAGCGGGTTACTGGTGTTCGTCATAATTGTTGGTCTGGAAGGGTGGGTAATCTGTATCTTTTACTACCCTAACCCAAATCCCCGACCATCTATCCGGGCGATCGAGCGCCGGAGCTTTTTCAGTGGGGTGTGGGGTGTGGGGTGTGGGGTGTGGGGTGTAGGGTGTGGGGTGTAGGGTGTAGGGAAAGAAACCTCTTTCATCTGTGGGGGTGAAAATTTTTTCATTGGGACTGCCTCTGTTGATCAAAGATAAGCAAAAATTATTTATTGACTGCAAAAACTTGAGAATATTTAAATTAACATTCCGCAATATTTACAAATTCTTAAAAATTAATTGAGAAAGATTTTTATTTAACAACGATGTTACAAGGGTTACAGCGATTTGATAGAATTTCACAATGGGTCATTCTGTGCTTTTTTGGGCAGCAATGGTTGAAACCCTTGCCACACCTAGAAGGTGATCCTAATTAAGACGGTCAAATCAGTCAATTTCACCCATAACGATGATCTTTTTTTTGTGTAGTTTTATTGCAAAAAAAAAGTTTTTTTGACAAAAAGCACAAAGTATGATATTACCCAACGTATTTCTGGCTGCGAGTAATTATTGTAGAGGGGGAGAAAGGAGAAGGGAGAGGGGAGAATAAATAGGGTTTGCGGCAAAAAGTAAGGGCGAAGCATTCGGGTAGAAAATCTACGGTTTCACCGATAGGTTATTGCCCGAATGCTTCGCCCCTACAGGACGCGGGCTAATGAAGACGCAAGGTTTTGAACGACGATTCTCTCAAAATCTTGCACCTGTTTCGCGAGAAAAGCCACAAAACTCTTAGCTTGCCTACATTTCACATTTATTCAGCAAACCCTAGTTAAGGCCTGCTCGATTCTCTGACTATCGAGGGAGCGGCCGATAAAGACCAAGCGAGTTTGCCGCGTTTCCGTGGATTGCCAGGGTCGATCGAAGAAAGAATCAAAGCGATCACCGACTCCCTGTAACACCATACGCATCGGTTTATTGGTCACATTAACAAATCCCTTAACCCGATAGATTTCTTCTCGGGCCACCAATTCCTTGATCCGTTGGGTCAAAATTTGGGCATCTACGGGAGAATCGAGGCAAAACTGCACGGAATTGATCTCCTCATCGTGATCGTGTTCTTCCTCGTGATCATGATGACTAGGACGACTAGCTAAATTATCCTCGACGGCGGCATTAAATCCCAATAGCACATCGGGGCTAATTTGTCCATCGGCACAAGTAACTATTTTTACCGTCGATCGCAGTTGTGTTTTCAGCCAATTAATAATTTTTTCTAATTCAATTTCGCTGATGAGATCGGTTTTAGTTAAGAGTACCAGGTCAGCGCAGGCTAACTGATCCTCAAATAACTCCTCAATGGGCGTTTCGTGTTCTAAATTGGGGTCTGCTTGCCTTTGTGCCGTTAAAGCATCTAAATCCGCCACCAGACGACCCCTAGCGATAGCAAAACCATCCACCACGGTGATTACTCCGTCCACCGTCGCACCGTTGCGGATTTCCGGCCAGCGAAAAGCTTGAACCAGAGGTTTAGGTAAAGCTAATCCGGAAGTTTCGATCAGCATACAATCCAACTGTTGCCGTCGCTCCAGCAATTTCTGCATGGTGGGGAGAAATTCTTCCTGTACTGTGCAGCACAGACAACCGTTGGTCAATTCCACAATATTATCGTTGGGGTTGTCGTCGCAGGTCTGACAACTTTTCAACAAATCACCATCAATTCCCACCTCTCCGAATTCATTGACCATAACGGCCACCCGGCGGCCTTGATTATTTTGCAGTAGATGACGGATGAGGGTAGTTTTTCCCGCACCCAGAAAACCCGTAATCACAGTAACTGGAATTTTGTGCATAGATAGAGCGATCGATCATATTCTTAGATCAATGTATCAGACTCTCGGTCTAGGGTTGAGGGTTTCAGCGCTAATTCTTTAGGATTGCCCCACCAATTGCCGGACTGTCACAAACTAGCTGAAATTTTCCTAGTTAGTCGTTATTCTGGTAAAAGTTTCAGCCGGCTAAAATAATCGCTGAAAAACTTTTGTGGGAGTGGATCATGTTACAACGTCTTTTTTTAGCCTTTACCCTCGCTTTTCCTCTTTATCTAAGCATTGCTATTCAACAAACTTCGCCTCTAGCTGATAGAATAAATCGCCCTTCTTCTCGCGGTATCAATAAAATTGAGCAGACGGTAAAAACCATTCAAAAGCAATTAAAACAAGAGCATTCGGTTCAATTAGATTAATAAATTTTGGCAACAAGAGGAGAGGCAAAACTCCTCTTTTTCACTTTTGATTTGACAAATTACTGGCCATTGGTTGGGGAGGCTGGTATTCAGGAACTAAATCTTGTAGGGACTTAACTAAACCCTGACGGTCATTAAGTTGGATAGAATTAAGCAATTGCTCTAATTTGATTTGCAATTTTTCCCAAGCAAGAAAGTGTTCATTAGCGCAAAAAATCTTTGGGTGAGCGGTGGGACGAGCTTTATCGGTATCGATTAATAATTCTTCGTAGAGTTTTTCCCCCGGTCTTAATCCCGTGATTTCAATATCGATATCTTGCCCTAATTCCAAGCCACTTAAACGAATCATCTGTAGGGCCAAATCGTAAATTCTTACCGGTTCACCCATATCTAACAGGAATACCTCACCCCCCTTAGCCATGGCTCCCGCTTGTATAACCAAACGCACCGCCTCTGGAATAGACATAAAATAGCGAATAATATCGCGATGGGTGAGGGTAATATTCTTACGTTGGGCGATTTGTTCCCGGAAACGCGGCACCACGGAACCGCTACTATCAAGAACATTGCCAAAGCGGACGATCGCGCAACAGGTGGAACTGTCGGGTAAAGCGGCCAAAGCTTGCACGACTAACTCAGCACAGCGTTTGCTGGCCCCCATAATGTTAGTCGGTCTGACGGCCTTATCGGTGGAAATAAGAACTAAATTACTAACTGAATTCTCGATCGCAGTCTGAGCGACATTTAAACTACCCCAAACATTAGTGTAAACCCCCTGACTAGCATTGGCTTCCACAAGGGGAACGTGCTTATAGGCGGCCGTGTGATAAATTGTCTCAATCTGGTGTTGTTGGATGACTCGGTCTAGATGATTGCGGTCGAGAACATTGCCTAAATAGGCATACTTGCGTAAATCGCTATAATTTTCGCTTAAATCAAGATCGATTTTGTAGAGGGAAAACTCGTTTAATTCGTAGATTACCAGGCATTTTGGGTTGAGGAAGGCGATTTGTCGGCATAATTCCGAACCGATGGAACCACCACCCCCAGTGACTAACACCGCTTTACCGGTGACATTTTTTCCCAAAAGTTCGGGATGAGGTAGAATTTCTTCCCGTCCTAATAATTCCGAGACATCGACACTGCGAATCTGATTGATGGTCGTTTCTCCCGATAAAATTTTTGAGAGGGGAGGAACGGTTTTAATGTCGATGGGTAAAGTTTCTAGACTTTCGATGATTTGCCGCTTTCTGGCCTTGGCTACATTAGGAATAGCGAGAATAACCCAGTCAAAGGCTGTTTTTTGATGCAGTCGTGCCAATTGAGAGGGGGAATAAACCCTAAAGCCTTGGATAACTCGGTGCTGCAAATCGGGATTATCATCAACAAAGGCCAATAAACGATAGTGGGGGTCATTTTGTAGGGAACGTGCCAATTGACGACCCACAACCCCCGCACCATAGATAACAATTGTCGGTTCTCTATCCACACTACTGACGTAAATATTCAGACGGTGAAAGACAGAACGAATCAACAATCTCACCCCGATAACCAATACTAGGGTTAACAATGCGTCGATAATCAGGACTGAACGCGGCAAAAAGGCATCCCCTTGAAAGTAGGCCAGAATGATTAAAACCCCTGAACTATAGAGAACCGCGTGCAGTACGGAGGAAAGAAACTCTAATCCTGTATAACGTACTACGGGACTGTAAATACCTTTGAGATGGAAAACTAGGGTTTTAATGGCAATTAAGCCCAATATTGGCCCTAAAAAAGGTCTAATTTCCTGATGTTCGAGGCTCAGATTAAACCTGAGAGAGAAGGCCAGATAGATGCTTAGACAAAAAACAAGGCAATCGGTGATCATTAAAAGAGATCGCTTCGATGACCTAGATAGGCAATTAGCCAATTTAAGGATTTTGTTCGCCAGTTTTCTATACATTATCCAATTGATTAATTAATCTTAAGGTAAATTACTTGGCTCCTCTCGACTTTGTCTGGTAATCAGTGCTTATTATTCGGACGAGTCTTGCTAGGCAAGGCTTTGAAGAATATATTTACGGAAAACTACCCCTATTCTTCTCTCTTCCATACACAAACGAGAAGAGCCAATATTTTTTTTATAACAGTAGCAATGTCCGTCTTTCCGCAACATAATATCACCTAAATCCAAATATGTCAAGCAGCGGGATTTGTCAAGACTTTGGCTCTCTTAGGTTTGGTGGGTAAAATGTGTTCTAAGATACAGTCCTGCTGGCGAGCGAGTGGAAGGAACCACACCAGACACGGAGGACACAAAGATTGATCGCTTCTAGAGTAAGTTAAACTGGTCGCAACGCGCTCGCTACGCGAGATCACACAAAGAATAAGAGAGCCGGACTTTTTTCCTTTTAGCAACTTTTCATCGCTCCCCAAAAATTTTTTGCTCCCCCAAACTAGCCGATAGATGACCGCTAGTCAAGGGTTACAATCAAGAATTGATGCAAAAATTTATCGAGTCAAGTTATGAGTAATCAGTACGATGCGATCGTAATTGGGTCGGGAATCGGGGGATTGGTGACAGCGACGCAATTAGCGGCAAAAGGGGCAAAAGTCTTGGTTTTAGAGAGTTATCTGATTCCGGGGGGCAGCGCGGGTTATTTTGAACGAGAGGGTTATCGTTTTGATGTGGGTGCTTCGATGATTTTTGGTTTTGGCAAAAAGGGGACGACTAACCTCCTAACCAAAGCTTTGGCAGCGGTGGATATGAGTATCGAAACCATTGCCGATCCCGTCCAGATCCATTATCATCTCCCGGACGGATTAGACTTAAAAGTTCATCGCGACTACGAACAATTTTTACAGGAATTAATTAGCCATTTTCCCGCAGAAAAAGCCGGTATCCGGCGCTTTTACGATGAATGCTGGCAGGTGTTTAATTGCCTCAATAGTATGGATTTACTATCGCTGGAAGAACCCCGCTATCTGACTAGGGTTTTTTTCCAGCATCCTTTATCCTGTTTGGGATTGGTCAAGTATTTACCCCAAAATGCGGGAGATGTGGCCAGAAAATATATTAAAGACCCGAAATTATTGAAATTTATCGATATGGAATGTTATTGTTGGTCGGTAGTACCCGCCGATCGCACTCCGATGATTAATGCGGGAATGGTCTTTAGCGATCGCCATTACGGGGGAATTAACTATCCCCGGGGGGGAGTGGGACAGATTGCTCTCAAGTTAGTCGCGGGATTGGAAAAAGCTGGTGGTGAAATCCAGTATCAAGCGAGAGTGAATAAGATTATTTTAGATGCAGGACGGGCGATCGGGGTAAGATTGACCAATGGTAAAGAATATTACGCGAAAAAGATTGTTTCTAATGCCACCCGTTGGGATACCTTCGAGAAACTACTCCCCCCGGAATCTCTCCCAGGTAGCGAAAAAAAATGGCAAAAACGCTATCAAAAATCCCCCAGTTTCCTGAGTTTGCATCTGGGAGTCAAGGCCGATGTGTTACCATCAGGAAGCGAATGTCACCATATTTTACTAGAAGATTGGGAAAATATGGAAGCAGAACAGGGAACTATCTTTGTTTCTATTCCTACCTTACTCGATCCCTCCCTCGCACCCCCGGACCATCATATCATTCATGCTTTCACCCCTAGCTGGATTGATCAATGGCAAAAACTGCCTCCCCAAGAATATCAACAGAAAAAAGAGGCCGCTGCTCATCGTCTCATCGAGCGCCTGAAAAAACTCTTTCCCAAACTAGATACAGGATTAGATTATATCGAAATTGGCACGGCCCGCACCCATCGCCGCTTTTTGAATAGAATCGATGGCAGTTATGGCCCAATACCGCGAAGAAAACTGTTAGGTTTATTAGGAATGCCCTTTAATCGCACAGCTATTCCTAATCTTTATTGTGTGGGAGATAGTACCTTCCCCGGTCAAGGATTAAACGCGGTGGCCTTTTCTGGTTTTGCTTGCAGTCATCTTCTATCGGTAGATCTGGGTTTACCTAGTCGCAGAGATTAAAAGCTGAAAATCCGGATTTTTACCGGCGAATTCGGAAACGGGAAGGTAACACTTGACAGCATTTCTCAGATAGATGAAGCACATTTTTGCGACTGGAATCCTTGCTTCGGCAAGGTTTAATTTATACTTCACCTTGACGAGAAACGCTGTAGATCGGTTTTGCTGATAACTGATAACTGATAACTGATAACTGATGCTTACTCCCTTTGATTCCTCGAAGTCTTTACATTGGCAGCAAAGCTTGCGATCACCGATTGTTCGTCAATTGGAGATATTTAGCTTTACAACGCAGTTTTTGACTTTTTTGCTCTGGGATCGTTTAACGGGGGCTAATGGGGGCAAAAAACGGCAAAGGAGAGCGAAATGGTTAGTTGATCGCCTCATGAATTTGGGACCAACTTTTATTAAAATTGGACAATCTTTATCGACGCGAGCAGATTTAATTCCGCTCGAATATATCGAACAATTAACCCAATTACAGGATCGAGTTCCCGAATTTAATAGTCAAGAAGCGATCCGAGTTATTGAAACAGAATTAGGACAACCCCTAGATAATTTATTTGCAAGTTTTACCGTGTCTCCCCTCGCTTGTGCCAGTTTAGGACAAGTACATCGAGCGCGGTTATTAAGTGGGGAAGAAGTCGTTATTAAGGTACAAAGACCGAATCTAGAAGGACTATTTAATCTCGATTTTGAATTGTTGCATCGTCTCACCCGTTGGTTAAATATTTTACCCGTGGTGAAAAAATATAATTTAGAAGCTATCTATCAAGAATTCTTTGAACTACTCTTTCAAGAAATCGATTATATTCATGAGGGCAAAAATGCCGATCGCTTTCGGGAAAATTTTAAGAATTATCCTCAAGTAAAAGTCCCTTTAGTTTACTGGCAATATACCACCCGCAAGGTATTAACTTTGGAGTATGTGCCGGGGATTAAAGTGGATGATCGAGAGACTTTACTAGCTAATGGTATTAACGTAGATGGGATTATTCAACTGGGGATTTGTTCCTATCTCAAACAACTATTACAGGATGGTTTTTTCCAATCGGATCCCCATCCGGGTAATATGGCAGTTAGTCAGGAAGGGGAGTTAATTTTCTACGATTTTGGCACGATGTTCGAGTTAAAGTCCGTCGCTAAAGATCAAATGATCGAAACCTTTTTCGCTGTCTTGAGAAAGGATACGGAAACAGTCTTAAAAACTCTGGTGTATATGGGTTTAATTGAACCCGTTAGAGATCTGCAGCCCGTGCGAAATATCGTCCAGTTTCTCTTAGATGAATTTCGCGATAAACCGGTAGATGTGAGGGTCTTTGAACAAATTAGCGATCAAGTGTATTTAATGTTTAAACAGCAACCTTTTCGCTTACCTCCCCAAATGACTTTTATTATTAAATCTGTCACCACTTTGGATGGGATTGCCCGCTCTTTAGATCCTCAGTATAATTTATTAGCAGCTAGTCAACCTTTTGTGAAAAGTCTAGCGGTATCAGGAGGAACTACCAAGACAATGCTGACCCTAGCTAATCAAGCTCGCACTTTTCTTAAACAACAATGGCAAAAAGGTAATAAAAACGAGAGAATGATCCGTCAATTAGAGGAAAAAATCGAGCGAGGAAATTTAGTTTTTCAAGTTAAGTCACGCGAAAATGAACGACTTCTGAAAAAAATTTATCTGGGAATTAAAGTATTAATTAATGTCTGTTTATTGGGATTTAGCATTATCTCAGCCATATTTTTATTAGACAGTAACTATAGCAAACTAGCCATTATTCCCTTCAGTTTAGCGGGGTTATTTGGTTTATTTTTTCTACGTTCTTCTATGGCTTTATTGATTCAGGAAAGATTAGATAAAATGTTAGATAAGTAAATAATTATCATTTTTATTAGTAGATGGTTTTTGTTATCCGCAACAAAAATTAAAGTTTGACAGGCTGTCTGTTGACAAGATTTTCCAGAAGTTATCATAATGAAAATGTTTTCATTGCACCCAGCAGCAAGAGGACAAGAAAATGTTATTAAAATCTTTAGCCCTTGGTTCCCTTGTCGGATTATCCTTAGTTACATCTATCCCAGTCTTGGCTAATCCTTCCCTTTCTCCAGTACAAACTAACGAAGCAATAATCGCTGTCGGTCAACAAAAATCCGATTTATTTGTTAATTTAACCACCGATGATCCTTGGCGAGCTGCAATGGCCATTGGTGTCGCCACCAATATGCTGAAAAAAGGTCACTCAACCACCATTTTTTTGAATATTACAGGGGTACACCTGGCAGCGACGACCATTCCTCAACACACTAACGGTATCACCGGTAAAACCCTGCAAGCAATGTTAGTAGATTTCATCAGTCAAGGGGGAAAAGTCTTAATTTGTCCATCCTGTATGAAACAAGCAGCCATAAAACCCGAAGATCTAATTGCCGGTGTGGTGACAAGTTCCCCCGATTCCCTAGAAGCAAATTTATTTAAGGAAACGGTTAAAGTAATTAGCTGGTAATCGAGCATTTTCTAGAGAATATCGAGGCTGCCTCTCAATGTTGTCTGAGATGCAGCCAGATAACTGGATATTCTCCCCTCGTAATGGTGATTTAAATCACTGTTTAATCCAAGCTGATGGCCAAATACCGCCAATTTCGAGACCAGCTAGACGACTAGAGCTATTTATAAGGGTTTTACCACGACTATCAGCCAATTTTATCGATAATTTACCTTTGAGTGTATCTTGACAAGCAAAACAGAGACCTTTTTCCGTGGGTACACGCACGCGATCGGGAGGATGATCACTGATCCCGATTAAGACAATGGTATAATTCTCGTTAGTTGCCCTCATTTCCCAGTATCCCCAGGGTTGCACTGTCCAAGTTAGTTGAGAATTCCAGATATCAAACTTATAAAAGCGATTTTGCCAGTGAATACCGATAATTCCCACCGATTCCGTCCAGTTAAGAACTTTCCGGGTAGCACCCACTGCGGTTAAGGTTAAATCGGGATTTTCAGGGAAAGCATTACAATTAATCCAAAACCACTTTTCGGGGAAAGAATAACCCCAATTTTTCTCGCTATAAAAAGGTACATTCTCAAATTGATAATTTTTTCCCCGATGGGTAATCATTCCCGTTGCTAAACCATGAGCAGTTAAAATCTGCCAACCCGGGTCAAAAATCGGTAAATAAGATAATATTCCTGCTGTTGCTTGGGGTGGACGCTTGTTATCTCCCCAACTGTACCTAGTTTCAATGCGATAATCCCATTGACAGATTTCTCCAGTGACAGGATCATAAATTCGTCCTTGCTGCTGGTTTGCCGTTGCTTGATAACCCTCTTGAATAGACTCAAAAAAATCTGACGAAGAAAGCAAACAGGGACGGGTTTTTAAGTTAGTTTTTCCCCAATGGATAATGGCTAATTGCTGACGACTTGCCCAAAATTTATCCGTATCGGGAAAAGTGCGACAAAGATAATTAGATTCTATGGCTAAAATTTGCACTGCTCCGCCGCTATTGACTTGACCGCCCCTTGGGTCTTGAATAGAATACATAAAGGCGAATCCGTCGGCTAATTGCGGAATCATGACTCGGAAGTACCAACCTTCAAAGAATCGGGAAGTGATACCATCCCAATGGTAGCCAGAATGAGGGGGTTGTGAAGACATCTATGGGTTTATCTTTAGGTATTGATTTTGGCACGTCGGGAGCGCGAGCGATTGCTATTGATTCTAGCAAAAATATCGTCGCTGAGGTTCATTATCCTTTCACTAATGCCAATTTTCAGGATTGGCAAAAGTCCCTATTTTATTTATTGGATAATCTAGGGGATTCGGTGCGTTCAGAACTTAAATCGATCGCTATTAATGGTACTTCCTCGACGGTGTTATTATGTGATAATTGGGGTAATCCTCTTTCTGAGGCGATATTATACAATGATGGGCGAGGAATTGCATTTTTAGACGCAATTAAAGCTATAGCACCCCCTCACCATCCCGTAATTAGTGCCACCTCTAGTTTAGCTAAATTACTTTGGTGGAGTGAACAAGAAATTTTTTCGCAAGCGCGTTATTTTCTCTCGCAAGCGGACTGGTTAGCATTTCTGCTGCACGGTAAACTGGGAATTAGTGATTATCATAATGCCTTAAAGTTAGGTTATGATCTCGAAAATCTCTGTTATCCCGATTGGTTAGAGAATTTACCGATGTTTAATTTATTACCGCAAATTTTTGCCCCGGGTACAGCGATCGATACTATTAAACCAGATTTAGTGACGCGTTTTGCTATCCCGAAAGATTGTTTAATTTATACGGGAACCACCGACAGCATAGCGGCATTTTTAGCCAGTGGTGCTAATTCTTTAGGAGCTGCAGTGACATCCTTAGGTTCAACTTTAGTTTTAAAATTATTAAGTAGCCAGAAAGTTGATGATAGTAACTATGGCATCTATAGTCATCGTTTAGGAAATTTGTGGTTAACTGGTGGGGCATCCAATACGGGAGGAGCAGTGTTAAAGAAGTTTTTTTCTGATCAAGAATTGAGAAATTATAGTTTAGCAATAGATGGACAAAAAGAAAGTAATTTAGATTATTATCCTTTACTAAAAGCGGGCGAGCGCTTTCCAATTAATGATCCTTTTTTACCCGTGAAACTGACTCCCCAGCCCGATAATCCTCTAGAATTTTTGCATGGTTTACTAGAAAGTATTGCCCGCATTGAAGCTTTAGGTTATCAGCGTTTACAGGAATTGGGGGCCAATAAATTAGAGCGAGTTTATAGTGCCGGTGGTGGGGCAAAAAATCCGACTTGGAGAATAATTCGTCAGCGTTATTTAGGAGTTCCTGTGCTTTTATCTCAACAGGATCAAGCAGCCTATGGTACTGCCCTATTAGCACAGCAATCGGTTACGCTATTGAAATAGTCTCATAAGTAGGATTTGCGGCAAAAAGCTTGTTGGTGGGGTTAGGAGTTAGGAGTCGGTCGTCAGGAGTCAGGAGATAGGAGTCAGGAGATTATTTTATTTATTCTCCCCACACCCCACACCCTACACCCTACACCCTACACCCTTCGTTAATTAACCGTAATAGGGTGGCTCATTACCCGGTTTCCATTTGATATTACAGCCTAAACTAGGTTTTTGCTCCGTCGGCACCGGTTGACCGCTTAAAACCTTGTCAATAGCGGCCCGGAGATCTTTGCCTGTCACCGGTACACCATTACTAGGACGACTATCATCCAATTGACCGCGATAGACTAGAATGCGCTGACTATCAAAGAGGAAAAAATCGGGAGTACAGGCTGCCGTGTAAGCTTTCGCCACTTCTTGGCTTTCGTCATAGCATAAATTGAATTTAAAGTCAAGGGTTATCGCCATTTTTTTCAAATTTTCCGGCGAATCATCGGGATATTTCTCCACGTCATTAGAACTAATGGCGAGGATGCCCAGATTGGTGTTAGCATAATCGCAACCTAGACGGGTAAGTTCTTCTTGAATGTGTTTAACAAAGGGACAATGTTCACAGAGGAAGATGACTAACAGAGCGGTTTTAGCCGCAAAGCTGTCCAGAGAAATAGTTTCACCCGAAACCACATCGGGTAAGGCAAAACTGGGAGCTTTTGTCCCCAAATCTAACATTGTGGACTCGGTGCGTGCCATAAAGTTTATACTCTTTTCTATAGGGAGAACTGAGATTTTTATAACATTTCACGCTTCATCGCGCAAATTTAAGGCCTTAAACTGTATCAGTGAACAGTAAACAGTGAACAGTAAACAGTGAACTGATAACTGATAACTGATAACTGATAACTGATAACTGATAACTGATAACTGATAACTGATAACTGATAACTGATAACTGATAACTGATAACTGATAACTGATAACTGATAACTGCCATAACCTACTGAAACTGATCTGACCAATTTTCGATCACACGCTGACTTTCGCGAGCAATAACTAAAGCATTATCGGGGACATTTTTAGTGATAGTTGAACCCGCAGCCACGGTGACATTTTTTCCTAATTTTAAAGGAGCCACTAAAACACTATTTGCTCCAGTTTTTGTGCCACTGCCGATCAGAGTTTGGTGTTTTTTCACACCATCGTAATTAGCAGTAATTGTTCCCGCACCAACGTTAACTTTTTCCCCTAAAGTGGCATCTCCCAAATAGGATAAATGGGCAATATTGGTTTTATTGCCGATGTCACTTTTTTTAATTTCAACAAAATTACCGACTCGACAATTAGCCCCAATTTTCGCTTCTCCGCGCAAATGAGCATAGGGACCGATGCGACAACCAGAATCCACCTGACTATCAGAAATAACCGAAAATAAGACCGTTACATCGCTGCCTATCCGACTATTTTCGATTAAACTCCCAGGACCTAGACGACAACCAGAAGCGATTATCGTCTCACCGCGCAGATGGGTTTGGGGTTCGATAATCACATCGGGACTGAGGGTGACAGTATCCTCAATGGTGACACTATCGGGGTCAATAATGGTGACTCCAGCGGCCATCCAATCATCTTTGACTCTAGTTTGCAGGATATCATAGGCGGCGGCCAATTGTTTGCGATCGTTAATGCCGCTAATTTCTAAACAGTCCTCCACATCCACAGCCATGACGGGATCGAGAAAATTGACCACATCCGTGAGATAATACTCACCTTGATCGTTATTGGGCGTTAAATTAGGTAGTATCGCCGCTAATTTTGACCAATTAAAGCAGTATATACCTCCATTAATCCGGTGGTTTTGTCGTTGGGCATCGGTACAGTCTCTTTCTTCCACAATCTGCTTAACGAGATTATTGCCATCACAAAAAACTCGACCGTAACCTTTCGGGTTTGGGAGATTAGCAGTTAGGAGGGTGGCAGCGTTACCATGGTTTTTATGAATCTGGAGAAGATTTTGCAAGGTTTCGGGACGCAACAGGGGAACATCGCCATTTAAGACCAACAAATCCCCCTGAAAGTCCTCTAAATGGGGGATTAACTGCTGAATAGCATGGCCAGTGCCTAACTGTTCCTTTTGTTCAACAAATTCGATATCCGCAAGATGCTGTAGAGTATTTCGCACCTGTTCCCCTTCATAACCGATAATTACCAGTTTTCGCCGGGGATGTAAGGATTCGCTGACATTAAGTACCCGTTCCACTAGCGATCGACTGCCGAGGGGATGTAAAACTTTCGGAAGGCTGGACTTCATTCGGGTTCCCTTACCCGCTGCTAAAATTGCTACCGCTACCATGGTCATGCTTGCCAATATCGTTCGCGACTGAGTATATCGCACTCCGATCCCCTTGGTTGCAAGAATTTTTCCCCTCTTTCATCCTGTGCCAGTTGAGAAACTACCATAAAAAGGTTTTCTTTAAGACATTGTTAAGGTACTATACACAAATTGAAACAATTAAACATAATCAGCACTCTATAGATACCGCTATGACAACTGTACTAACAAAGGAATCCTCCGCCATGAAACAGATTCGCACCACCTACCAAGCTGACCAACAGGTGAAATACCTGCATCTAGAAGCGGAAATCGAGGTACTGCTGCAACAACTGCAAAACCTCAAGCGCAAAAACCAAGAGAATCAACACCTAAATTAAAGAAAATTTCCCTAAGAGTTCTCAAATCCCACCCTCTGATCGGCGAGAAGGTGGGAAAATGTTTTTTGAGAATTCCAGATAGGTGTAGATTAATGATCAATTTTGCCTTACAGCAAGCCTTCGCCCGTCGTCATGCCCTGAAAGTGATTAGTGGGTTAAATAATTTCGATCGCTCGCAGGTTCTCTCAGTAGTTAAAGCCGCTACAGCCGGAGGAGCAACTTTTGTCGATATTGCCGCTAATGCTGACCTAATTGGGTCCGTAAAAGCCTTGACAAATTTACCCGTGTGTGTATCGGCCGTCGAGCCAGAATTGTTGGTGATGGCAGTGGCGGCCGGGGCTGATTTAATTGAGATCGGTAATTTCGATAGTTTTTATGCCCAAGGACGCATTTTTGAGGCGGCGGAAGTTTTAGCCCTAACCCGTCAAACTCGCGACTTACTGCCCGAAATTACCCTGTCTGTGACAGTTCCCCATCTGCTGCCCCTCGATGAACAGGTGAGACTAGCGGAAGCTCTAGTTAGTCAGGGTGCCGATATCATTCAAACCGAAGGCGGCACTAGCAGTCAACCCCGTCACGCCGGTATTTTGGGACTGATTGAAAAAGCTGCCCCGACTTTAGCGGCAGCCCACGCTATTTCCCATGCGGTTAAGGTTCCCGTCCTCTGCGCTTCTGGTTTATCCATTGTCACCGCTCCTATGGCGATCGCTGCTGGAGCGGCCGGTATCGGTGTTGGTTCGGCGATCAATCAATTGGATAATGAAGTGGCCATGGTGGCAGCCGTGCGCGGTTTAGTCGAATCTCTGCAAGCACAACCGGTCCCTATTGGCAACTAGAACAATTTTTGTCTAGATACGGCAGAGAAGGAGCCGTTTTCCCTTCTCTTTTTCCCTCTGTCACCAGTTATCAGTTATCAGTTACCAGTTACCAGATGTGAGTTTGCAGTTATCAGATGTGAGTTTGCAGTTCACTGATTACTGATTACTGCTCACTGATTACTGCTCACTGAAAAGCCCCCCAACCCCATCAACTGTGGTAAAATGCGCTATGGCTCAAAACATTAGAGATAGAAGCACTCCACCATGATTCGAGATATCTTCATGCCCGCGCTCAGTTCCACCATGACCGAAGGAAAAATAGTTTCTTGGGTGAAGTCCCCCGGGGAAAAAGTCAGCAAAGGGGAAACGGTGTTAGTGGTCGAATCCGACAAAGCCGACATGGACGTGGAATCGTTTTATGATGGCTATCTCGCTGTAATTTTAGTCGAAGCTGGCCAGGAAGCACCCGTAGGAGAAGCGATCGCCTATATCGCCGAAACTGAAGCGGAAATTGAACTGGCCAAAGCTCAGGGAAAAACCGCCGCAGTCGCCCCTAGCAAGCCCGTAGAGACCCCAGAAATCGCTCCGCCTCCCGTTTCGATCCCCGTCGCCGCCGTTAAAGATAATGGCCGTTTAGTCGCCTCTCCCAGAGCCAAAAAACTGGCTAAAGAATTAAAGGTGGATCTGAAAACCCTAGTGGGTAGCGGTCCCCACGGACGAATTACCGCCGAAGACGTAGAAAAAGCGACAGGAAAAGTCAGCACCGCCCCCGCTCCCGTCATTACTCCTCCGCAACCCGTCAGCGTCCCTGTAGCGGCTCCTAAAGCCCCGATTCCAACCAGCGCCCCAGTCGGTCGGACTGTTCCCCTCACCACTCTGCAAAAAGCTGTCGCTCAGAATATGTCGGTTAGCCTACAGGTTCCCACCTTCCAAGTGGGCTACACTATCACCACCGACCCACTGGATCAACTCTATCAACAGCTAAAATCCAAGGGTGTCACCATGACGGCCCTGTTAGCAAAAGCGGTGGCCAACACCCTCGCTAAACATCCTATAGTTAATGCCAGCTATAGCGACGCAGGAATCCAATACCACGGGGCGATTAACGTGGCTGTCGCCGTAGCTATGCCCGATGGTGGCTTAATTACGCCGGTTTTGCGCTCTGCTAACCAGATGGATATCTATTCCCTCTCCCGCAGTTGGAAAGATTTAGTCGATCGCGCCCGCAGTAAACAACTGCAACCGGAAGAATATAATAGCGGTACTTTTACCATTTCTAATCTGGGAATGTTCGGAGTCGATCGCTTTACGGCTATCTTACCCCCCAACCAAGGTGCGATCCTAGCCGTGGGTGCTTCCCGTCCCCAAATCGTCGTCAATAAAGATGGTTTATTCGGAGTGCAAAAACAGATGACGGTTAATCTCACCAGTGACCACCGAGTCATCTACGGGGCCGATGCGGCCTCCTTCCTGCAAGACTTAGCTAAACTGATCGAAACCGAGGTGCAGTCTTTAACTATGTAATCAAAATCTAGACAGCAGGAGTCAAGGGAGTTTCTCTCTAGCTCCTGCTTTGTTGTTACTAAAAAAATGTAAAGAATTAGCTAAAATAGGTTTAACCTTATCTATCACCCCAAACTATCGCCCAAACAAGGCCAAAAAAAGTGTTAATCTCAGGGAACTTTAAGATCTAAGCTAATATCGGTAAATTAACACTCAATTTCGCCCTATATATTAAGCCTACAATAATTCGTATTCCCACGCCCTAACGCCTACCCATAGGAAAAAATGATCACAGAGAATAGTCGCTTACGTTCAGAATTTTTAAATACACAGGTTATCACTCGCAATACAGGCAAAAAACTCGGCGTTGTTAAAGATATCCTAGTAGATATCGATCAACGAGAAGTATTTGCCCTGGGACTCCGCGACAATATCCTCTCCTTGTCGGGAATGCCTCAATATATGTATTTATCGAGCATCAGTCAGACAGGAGACGTGGTTCTCGTGGAAGATGATAACGTCTTGGAATCCGTCGATATCGATGCTTATACTCCCTTAATCGGTAGTGAAGTGATCACGGAAACCGGCGAACCTTTAGGCAAAGTCCGCGATTATCAATTTGATCCCCTCAGTGGTCAATTACATTCCATTATCATTGCTTCCCTGGGATTGCCTCTGATCCCCGAACAATTGATCAGTACCTACGAAATTTCTATCGAAGAAGTGGTTAGCAGCGGTCCGAATCGCTTAATCGTCTTTGAAGGGGCCGAAGAACGTCTCACGCAGGTTAGTGTGGGGGTTTTGGAACGTTTGGGTATTGGTCGTCCCCCCTGGGAAAGAGAAGAGGAAGAAGCTTACTATACCCCCGCTGCTCGTCCAGAAAATCAGTTAGGTACGGGTATTCCCCTCCGCACCCCCGTGGAGGCCGCTAAACCCGTTGAAGAACGCTGGAGTGAAGACGAATGGGAAAAAGAACCCCTGCGTGCCACTCCCCCACCGCAAAAACGGGCCGAGGCTCGTTATTATGAGGAAGAATACGAGGAAGAGGAAGATAACTGGGGAGAAGCTCGCTCAGAACGCGCAGAAAGCTTTTCTCGTCCTCAGTACGACGATTACGAAGATAAGGCCGAGGATGATATGTGGGATGATGACGTGGAACCAGATTACAATCCCCCCCGCATCAATATCACCGAGAAGAAAAAAGAGAGAATCCCCGAATACGAAGACGGTTAATCTTTGACAGTCCCCCTATCCATTAGTTACATCTTTCTTAACATAAAATTTGACAAAAAAAGAAAAGTGTGCTATGTGGCTCAAGGGGGTTCTCTGGGGGACTAAATACTTTTGGTATTTGGTATCACGTCGAGTGCAGTGATTTGTCAGACTCTACAGATTTTCAATGAACTCTTCAACTGTGACTTGGGCTTGTTTCAGAATTCCACTTAATGTACCAACCTTCAATTCCTGATGTAAAGGGACAACACAGCCAATTTTGCCCTCTTCGGTTTCTTTCTTCATCACAACATGGCTACCTGTTTGACGAACTTGCTCGAAGCCTAAGCGTTCAAGACATCTAATTGCCTCCCCACTAGAGATTCGTGGCAGCTTAGGCATAACTAACCTCAATACTGGTCACAAATCTAGGGGATGTTTCTGGTAAGGTAAATTCCTCTAGGTAAAGCCGTGTGGCTTCTTTCAATCCAGCAATCGCCTGCTCAATTGTTTCTCCTTGATCTACTGTGCCAACTTCTGGACATTCAGCAATGTACATATTATCTTCTTTGTACAAAATAACAGTAAAGATGCGATTTTTCATGGTGTCTTATCATCTCCGGCTTACTCTGAAAATCATAACATAACTGTTTCCTAATCGTTTGGTTAGAAAATAGTTAGGTTTCCTGATCATTGACCCAACTCACGCTTTTTGAAAAACTCTATAAGATATTAAGTTATTAGTAATTAATCCAATATTGTCCCACCTTCCTAGAATTGAGTGAGAAGATTGTGCAAAAACAAGCGTAGAGTTGATTAATCATTGAAATAAATTTGCCCCAATCAAACCGACTCGATGAACTGCTCGATGTCCGATTCTTACGAACAAAATTTGAGCATCGGTCAATCGGGCTAAAAGTTGATCGGAAGCTGTGAGGCTGTCTTTTGCTACTTCAAAAGCCCCTGTTTCGATATCTATGGCTACAATCTTCCCATGATTGCCTTCCTCGACTTGGTGGCGCACCTGAGATTGATAAATCTCATTACCACGTCGGGCGAATTCTTCTTTGCTGTAGCGGAGTTGATTAACTGTCATTGTCCTGACCCCGTTGCAACTTTTGCCCCTCTATTTTAACCTAAACATGGGGAATCTTCGCTAACATTCCCCAACTAGGCCCACAAGGGCGGCATTGCATTTAGACTCACAGTTTCAATCAATGAGCATGGTGCGTTCCCCAAAATCGATCGCTGGAGCGCCAGAAGTTGTCTTAGGGAACGCACCCTACAAGATTGCGTACTGCTACGCAGTGCCTTCGGCATCGCACTCACCAACCAACTTGGTACGGTCGGTTTGCAACGGGATTGTTATGCCGTGTCGCTTTATGGTTTCAAGACTTCTTTTGCTCCTTCGATGAAAAATTTGGCAACAGGGTGATCAATCATTTTTTCCAAAGCTGCAAAACTACCTGCTTTAAATCCTCGCAAAATTCGGGACTTCATCTCTGGATTTTTTTCGACTTCATCAACAGCCTTTGCGCCTAAAACTCTAGGGCTGTCACTAGGATAGTCCGTAGATAGCTGTTCTAGTAGAGCTTTGATGTCTTTGGAAGCCTGCGCTAAATCTTGATTGTTGTTGATTTGAGTACCAATTTTGTCACCCATAACCTTATCGCCTGCAATATTGTCACCCGAACCATATTGATGAATTGAATTTCCCATGATTAACTCCTGAATAATGATCTGCAATTTTTTGTGATCAATCCCCTCTTTTAGCACTTTGCATAGTCTGATAATTGAACCTCCATAACGCTCAGATTGCATAGCATCATAGCAACCGCTTTGACTGCTGGAGCATAGATAGTAGCCCATTTGAAGTTTCTGGTTAAAGCTGACAAGCTGATTGTTAAAGTCAAGGAGACAACCATAGGTCTGATGATGAGCAGCAAGTTTTGTATATCCACCAATCAAGCAACACATCACAAGATGAAAGAGTGCATGACGTTGAAGTGAGTAATCATACTTCCGCTCCAGAATTCCCCACGAGATGAAGCTTAGAGAAACAGCAGCAGTGCATGGATATAAATCTTCTACATTGGCTCCAGCAATGAATAGATTTGCAAGCCCATGATCTAAAGCAGTGATCACACCATCATAGAAAGTTATCAGAAGATCTTCTTTATCTGACCTCATTTGCCTTTTTTGACTATCCAAAAATCCAAGAATTTCAAGATAATCAACGACAGGCTTCTTTAATGGAGAATCATCTCCACTGTATGGAGGTAGAAGATAAAACCTGAAATCTGATTGAGTTTCGTTTGCCTCATTCAAAAAATTCCCAAATTCACTTTCATACTGATAGTGCGGAAGAATAAGCACTTTAGGCATTGCATCTCACCCTGTCCTGTGATTCTAAATTAACCTTCCAAGGAGATCTTCATGAAGAATTGAGCAGCATAACCACATATTATACGAAAACTTTCTGCATAACAATCTCCAGAGCAACGATAGGGGTCAACTTTCTGTATATCACCCGTCCTCATACAACATATATACTAATTTGTCAATAGGTAGTAATATTTAATCTACTTATACTTCGAGTTTTGGTCTGAAAATGGGCGATCAATAGTCAAGCGATCGAGAGATGGGGAACAACTTATACTAAATCCGTTGAGTATAGGCTACATATCAAGACAGACAAAAGGCACTCATGCAAAAGGGAGAATAAATAATCAGTCTTTAATAACCAGATTTAGGATTATTTAACCTTCAATCCGGGCTATCACTGGGGCCACCAATCTTCGATCACCTGCGCGATAGTATAGGGACAAAACTCGGGAAAAATGCTGAGGACTAAACCTGTTTGTCTGGCGGCTTCTCGACGCGCTCTGGTGTATTCCTTATCCAAAATTTGCGCGGGATAACCGCGTAGACTGGGACTATCCTCTAATTTGCGACGAATTTGCGATCGCCCATCATTGATGGAATCCAGCCAACTATCGGAGTGCCGTTGGGGTTGATATTGCCACTTGAGCAGATGAAGCAAAATTCGCTCCATTTGAGAACCAATCGCACTGCGTTCACTTTTCCCCAAATCCTCGATTTCCTCGATTAAATGCTCCCAGTCAATGGCATCCCAGCGTTGTTCCCGCAAAAGTTGAGCCGTATCCCGGGCCCAGAGAATTAAATCGCAATCGTAGGTGGTTGGCATAACCGGTTCCCTGTTTTTCAAGCTTTTCGGGTGGGATTGTGGGGTTAATTCTGTTAGGTTAACGATCCGGCGTTTTCTTAATGATAACTGATTACCGTTCGCTTACAGCCCCTTCCGCAGTTCTAGAGTTTCCCAAAACCAGAGACCTTGCACCTCACCATTAACAAAAATATAGGGCTACAACATATATACTCATTTGTCAATAGGTAGTAATATTTAATCTGCTTATACATCGAGTTTTGGTCTGAAAATGGGCGATCAATAGAGCAGCAATTATTTTAGGTTGGGTTGACCCAAGGAAACCCAACAAAGAGTAACCTTTGGGGTGGTTAGGTTTCGCTTTTTCAAGCGAATTGAGCTATTTTCGCCCCAGTATTGTTTCGCTCAACCCAACCCACGAAGCGATGCGCCCTGCTACGCAGTGCCTTTGGCATCGCACTATGAAGGCTTAAAAGCTAAACTGAAACCGAGTTGAATACAGACTGCTTTCTCTATTTCTTGCCAATAAACGTCTTCTAAAACACCCTGTTTATTCTTAATTCTTTGAGAATCTACAGCCCTCATTTGACTTAAGTTGATGTGTCGATCTCCGTCTAGTCCATTCTGCACTGTCGGGGTAATATTGACAACAAAAGGATAAGTCCTTTTCCCAGGCAACAATGGAGCAACTATTGTCGTTGTTCCATTTTGATTGCCAATATCGTTTTGTAAAATCAGGCAAGGGCGTTCTTTATCGGTTTCATAACCAACAACCGGTTTCAGATCGACCCACCATATCTCTCCTCGCTTATAGGTTAGTCTTCCATTAGGCATTTAGACCATCGCCCACTGCAATATCCCAGACAGAGATTTCTGCTTGCATCTCTGGATCATTGGCCTGATCTTTATAAGCATCTTCTAGCTCTTTCATAAAAACCCTTTTCTTCTCTTGCCAGAGAACATCATTGATAAAGCGGCTACGATTGCTTGCTAGTCGATCTACAAAGTCCAAAACTTCGTCGTCTAAGGTGATGCTAACTTTCTTACTCATTGCCCTAAACTGCCCACGACAGCCCAGTAGGATTAGCTCATCATACTAACTAATCCTACATTAATTGTCAATGCCTGCCTCTGATCTGTAAGTAGATTGAATGTCTAACGGTTGAACTCACCCGCCGTCACTAACTTTGGATGATAGCAGTAGTTTAGCAATTATTTTAGGTTGGGTTGACCCAAGGAAACCCAATAAAGAGTAACCTTTGGGGTGGTTGGGTTTCGCTTTTTCAAGCGAATTGAGCTATTTTTGCCCCAGTATTGTTTCGCTCAATCCAACCTACCAGGCGATACGCTCTGCTACGCGGTGCCTTTGGCATCGTACTAACGTTGTTAGACCGTTCCACACCCGATTAGCTTAAACTGTTCAATGACTGAATTACGACTATTCCACTCTCGATCGCATCAAGTTGCATCCGATAGCCGTAGAGCAAGCTCATACCGACCAAAGGTTCTGTTTCGGCTGCGTTAACATCAATATACCGATATTCACCGTCCCAAATAACAAGACCACTGTAAACGTCAAAGATACAGGTACTTCCATCCCCTAATGTTCCCTCTTCACGGCTATACAACCGTAAGTTGAGACTGTTGATTACTGTCAGAGGTAAGGTCAAAAAGCCTGTGAACCCTGTATCAATAACAGCATCAATTACTTGCCTCTGTTTACTTTCATTGCTCACGACTAACCGAAGCCTCGCCTCGCAGTTTTGATCAACAATTCCGTTCATCATAAAGTTAAAGCAGACGACCTACGCCAAAGCGGTGAACGCCTTTATGTCCAATTCGGACACGCCAGATTTGAGCATCAGGGTTTCGTTCAAGCAATCGATTAGAAGCAGTTATTGTGTCATTGGCAAGCTCAAAAGCACCTGTTTCTATATCTATGGCTACAATCTTCCCATGATTGCCTTCCTCGACTTGGTGGCGCACCTGAGATTCATAAATCTCATTACCACGTCGAGCGAATTCTTCTTTGCTGTAGCGGAGTTGATTAACTGTCATTGTCCTGACCCCGTTGCAACTTTTGCCCCTCTATTTTAACCTAAACATTGGCAATCTTCGCTAACATTTCTCAACTGGGACCACAAAGGCTGCATCGCACTTAGACTCACAGCTTCAATCAATGTGCATGGTGCGTTCCCCAAAAATCTATTGGTGGAGCGGTAGAAGTTGCCTTAGGGAACGCACCCTACAAGATTGCGATCGCACTACCGAATCATTACCCGGGTTGTTATGCAGCGATCGCCTTTCAAACCTAATTCTTTACTCTTGTCCATATTGCGATAAGAACAATGATATCAACAGATACCTGCAGAACCGAGGAAGAAATAAGTTGTAATGTTGATGATGAATGCGATAACTCCTTTTTGAGCAAAGCACTTTCAAATTCCGTTTTCTTCGCAAGTGTATTAAGTTCACTTTCTACTGCGATTACTCTCTTTGTTGCAGCACGCATTGCATGGAAATTTGCAATAAAAAACACAATGCAAACAATTGTTACTACTAGAGCTTGGCTATATGAAAGGCTTATTTGGGAAGAAACCAGCCAACCAATAATTGCGACGACAACAACTGTATAAAAATTCCAATAAGAGCTTACTCGTGACTCCAGCTTATCAGTAACCTCAATGAGATCCTTAATCTTTTGATCCATGCCTTAACTCTCTACGTCTCACAGTTAGATTTTCGGCTGCACCTTCACCAAGGGTTGAGCGGCATAACTACATATTATTAGGTCAACTTTCTGCATAACAATCTCCAGAGCAACGATATAGGTCAACTTTCTGCATAACAATCTCCAGAGCAACGATATAGGTCAACTTTCTGCATAACAGTCTCCAGAGTAACGATAGGGGTCAACTTTCTGTATATTGTCCCGTTTTACAACATATATAATCATTTGTCAATAGGTAGTAATATTTAATCTGCTTATACTTCGAGTTTTGGTCTGAAAATGGGCGATCAATAGTCAAGCGATCGAGAGATGGGTATAACCACGAGCCTAGGGGATTATGCAAGGGTGAACCACTTATCGGCAGGTTTCCAGACCGCTCCCCAATAACTGATCACTGAAAGAGGGCTAAACTAAAAAGGCGTGCTAAAATCAGCATATCTAGGGTCGCTTGTGTAGGTGATGGATAGGCTATGTTTGAAAGATTTACGGAAAAAGCCATTAAAGTAATCATGCTCGCCCAAGAAGAAGCCCGCCGCCTTGGCCATAACTTCGTGGGAACAGAGCAGATTTTACTAGGACTAATTGGAGAGGGAACGGGAGTTGCCGCCAAAGTCCTCAAGTCCATGGGTGTCAATCTCAAAGATGCGCGCGTGGAGGTGGAGAAAATCATCGGTCGCGGTTCCGGATTCGTAGCCGTGGAAATTCCCTTCACCCCCAGAGCCAAAAGAGTTTTAGAACTCTCCCTCGAAGAAGCCCGTCAACTGGGCCATAACTATATTGGCACAGAACATCTCCTTTTAGGACTAATTCGCGAAGGGGAAGGTGTGGCCGCTAGGGTTCTGGAAAATCTCGGCGTGGATCTCTCGAAAGTTCGCACCCAGGTGATCAGAATGTTAGGGGAAACCGCCGAAGTGGCCGCTGGTTCATCTTCCCAAGGTCGCACTAAAACCCCCACTCTTGACGAATTCGGTTCCAATCTCACCCAAATGGCCAGCGAGGGTAAACTCGATCCCGTGGTCGGCCGGCAAAAGGAAATCGAGCGCGTTATCCAAATTCTCGGTCGTCGTACCAAAAATAACCCAGTCCTAATCGGGGAACCGGGGGTAGGTAAAACAGCGATCGCAGAAGGATTGGCCCAACGCATTGCTAACAAGGATATTCCCGACATTCTCGAAGAAAAACGGGTTGTCACCCTCGATATCGGCTTGTTAGTGGCGGGAACCAAATATCGCGGCGAATTTGAGGAACGCCTCAAAAAAATCATGGACGAAATTCGCCAAGCGGGTAACGTCGTCCTTGTTATCGATGAAGTTCATACTCTCATCGGTGCCGGGGCAGCCGAAGGGGCGATCGATGCGGCCAATATTCTCAAACCAGCTTTGGCCCGGGGAGAACTGCAATGTATCGGGGCGACGACCTTGGATGAGTATCGCAAACATATCGAACGGGATGCGGCTCTAGAAAGACGTTTTCAACCGGTTATGGTCGGTGAACCCTCCGTAGAAGAAACGATCGAAATTCTCTACGGTCTCCGGGAACGCTACGAACAGCACCATAAACTAAAAATCTTAGACGAAGCGCTAGAAGCGGCGGCGAAATTGTCCGATCGCTACATTAGCGATCGCTTCTTACCGGACAAGGCGATCGATTTAATCGATGAGGCTGGTTCGAGAGTGCGCTTGATTAATTCCCAATTGCCCCCAGCAGCCAAGGAATTAGATAAAGAACTGCGGCAAATTCTCAAACAAAAAGATGACGCGGTGCGCGGTCAAGACTTCGAGAAAGCTGGGGAATTGCGCGATCGGGAAATGGAAATCAAAACCCAGATCCGGAATCTCGCTTCCACCAAAAAAGGCGAAGATGGCAACGATGAACCCTTTGTGGATGCGGAGGAAATCGCTCACATCGTCGCTTCTTGGACTGGGGTTCCCGTCAATAAACTGACCGAAACCGAATCCGAGAAACTGCTGCACATGGAAGATACCCTACATCAGCGTCTCATCGGTCAAGAGGACGCAGTTAAAGCGGTGTCCCGCGCCATTCGTCGCGCTCGCGTCGGTCTGAAAAATCCCAACCGTCCCATTGCTTCCTTTATCTTCTCCGGTCCAACGGGGGTAGGTAAAACCGAGTTAACTAAAGCTCTGGCCGCTTATTTCTTTGGTTCGGAAGATGCGATGATCCGTCTCGATATGTCGGAATACATGGAACGGCACACGGTTTCTAAGTTAATCGGTTCACCTCCGGGTTACGTTGGTTACAACGAAGGGGGACAATTAACGGAAGCGGTGCGTCGTCGTCCCTACACGGTGGTGCTATTCGACGAAATCGAAAAAGCTCACCCCGATGTCTTCAATATGCTTCTGCAAATCCTTGAAGATGGACGTTTGACCGATGCCAAAGGTCGCACGGTGGACTTTAAAAATACCCTGTTGATCATGACCTCGAACATCGGTTCTAAAGTCATCGAGAAGGGTGGCGGTGGTTTAGGTTTCGAGTTTGCCGATAATCAAGCCGAAGCCCAGTATAATCGCATTCGATCGCTGGTTAATGAGGAATTAAAACAATATTTCCGTCCGGAATTCCTCAACCGTCTCGATGAGATTATTGTCTTCCGTCAACTCAATAAGGAAGAGGTCAAGGAAATCGCCGAAATCCTGCTCAAGGATGTGTTTAAACGTCTGACAGAACAAAATATTACTTTGTCTGTTACTGATAAGTTTAAAGAACGCTTGATCGAGGAGGGTTATAATCCGGCCTACGGCGCTCGTCCCTTACGTCGTGCGATTATGCGTCTGTTGGAAGATGTTCTGGCTGAGGAAATTCTCTCAGGACGCGTGGGTGATGGTGATACTGCCATGGTCGATATCGATGAGGAAGGTAAGGTGAAAGTTATTTCCGGTGAAAGACGCGAGTTAATCGCTCCCGTGATCGAATAAATTCTTACTGGAATTAGTTAAATAAAAGGTGGGCTTTTTGCTCACCTTTTCTCGTAAAGATAGGGGAAAAAAGTGCGATGAAAGTTTGGGTTGTGGGTTGTGTTTTCTTATTTTTGTTGGTGGAATTTTATCAGTGGGCCAAGGGGTTTATTTTGCCTTTACCTCTCTATATTTTTGCTGGAGCTTTATTATCGATCGCTTCTAATTATTCTCAAGATATGAGCAATTTATTTGCTAGAAATGAACAGGTTTATCAAACTGCCAGTTTAACTGATATTCCTGACATTTTGACGGCAGAAACCGCAATTACCAGCCTAGAAGCGGCAGCATCGGAGGATGGTAAAAAGCTATCAAATTAGGCGGTTTTGTAGAATTGCCATGTCATAACTAGGGTAAAAATCACTAAAACTAGCCAAGGAACTAAAATTAAATTGCGTTTATCAGTAAAGAAAAAGGGAAAGAAAGTGACTCTTTGAATTAATGGTTTAGCTTCAGGAGAATTTGATCTCTCCATACACCAAGAGGAGGTGAGTAAACAAGTAATGTTACGAAAACGACTACCTAGTCGAAATTGTTGATGGGTTTTGGGAGTAGCAAAGAAAATTTTACCTACTTCTGTAGTAGAGGATAAACTAACGGAGGCTATTTGGATAATAAAAGCAATAATAAGAAGCGTAATAATTAGCGAACGTCTCCAATGAAAATTGGATAACAAATACTGAATTAAGAGAGCGATTAGGGGAATCAATAATAGATGAATAGAAGTGACTTGGTAGCGCGCTCCCCATGCAGAGTCTCCATGCCAAAAATCAAGACGGCTAGTAGCTAAGGTAAAGAGAATAAGATTCAATAAAGCTGTCAATATATAGCCACGAAGATAGGGAGATAATGTTTTCCATACATAAACTGTCAATATTAAACAAGGTAGAAGCAGTGGATCATATATGAAAATGCTTTTAGCTGGAGAAAATAATACTCCTAATATTCCGACTGAAGGGTGATTAATCATTGGATAATTATCTGGCAGTTTTGGTAAACCCTCCAAAAAAGGATCGGTATTCATAGTATCAATATCTATTGCTCTCAACGTCCAAAATTGTCCAAATCTTTGGAAGTTAAAATATTGGTTGATTAACATAATAGGAATAGCACCTAATATCGAAATAGCAAGAGACTGTAATATAGCCGGCCAACTTTTTCTTTTGTATAGTAAAATACCAAACAAAAATAATAGAGTAGTTGCTATATGAATAATACTGGTGGTTCTAACTAAAAAAGCACAGCCCAAAGCAACTCCACTTAAATAAATATTGATAATCTTGTTATTTTTTAGATAATTAAAGATAGCAATATAGGTCAAAATAACAAATAATAAAACTTGATTATTTTGTTGATGATTTTGAGCATAATTTAAAACCGTGGTAGTGAGCAACCAAGTTATGCTAGAAATTGTAGCTATTTTTTCGCTAAATTCTAGCTTAATTAACAAATAGTAAGCTGAAATCACCACTGCTATGTTGATGGGGAGAAAAATTAACCAGTTAACAACAAATCTTCGGCTTAACTCTTCGGGAATTCTGGGAATAAGTTGATGTATCGTAGTTCCTAGCCAATCCCCCGGTAACATTAATAAAGGTTGACCTACTTCATAGGCATAATAACGTTTACCATCTCTACTTAGACTTCCAATGGTATTGTCCAGACGACTGTAAGGCTTATAGTTAGTATCTAGTTGAATTTCAGGCTCTCCCGTCCAGATAGCATGGGTTATACTCAAGCGAGCCAAAGTATCTCCACTAACGAGACCAGTGTTAATCACCGCCATCCATAAAAATGTTATTAAACTAATTTTTATGATGTTCCTTTTTGATGAGTTGTTCATTTTTTATCTACTCCTGTAAAACCATATTGAGGCAGTTGATGTCCTGATAATGTATTTAATCCTTCTCCATACTAACCTAAGTTCGGGATCAGCCGAAACCCTAATTTTACCTTAGCCAGTCAGCCCTATTCTTTCCTGGAATTCAACGACACTAAAGCGTGCGTCATCCTGAATGCTGTACTCGCTACCGAAAGCGATTTGTAAGAATAAGATACTGTACAAAATGGAGAATACGATGCTGAGACTGAACCAGAAGGTTCTGGAAAGCATCAATTCTCTTAGAGGAGTGAGTTCTAAAAAATACGAGTTCTTTGTCTGCATAAATACCTTATTAAAGGTAAAATACTTGTATAAAACGTACAAGTATTTTACCTTTAATATGGATACCCGAAGAGCTAGGATGATTGTCGATTTCTTGCTATTTTTAATTTGCCATTAGGATCTAGCCTAAATAATCTTTTAGATGCCCTAGAATTTCACTATTTCTAATCATAAAAAATTTCATGGCAATTATAAATAGTAAAGTCAAGAGAAAGTATTATTTCTTGCCATCTATAAGCTTTAGAACCATATTAACTGTTACTTTATTAGATAAAAGATTGAGGACTAGAGTGATTGTTATTGATGCTTGACATTTGCTTAGTTGATAGGTTGATCAGGAAAAATGGTAATGAATTATCTGGGAATTTTGATTGCAAAAAAAATTCAATAAAGACCACTATTTTCGATTAAAAGTCCATTTTTTATGGGCAATAAAATTATAAATAGTCATTAGTATAGTAAGGATTATGTAAGCGTACAAGTACCATACTTTCAATAAATCAACCAAGAAATACATAGCGATAGCGACCGCAAAAGAACTAGAAAGCATGATCCCATGATACTTGATTAATTCTCCCAAAATACTTCCAATTTTTATTCGTCCTGTAAATGTATATTTTCGATTCAGATAGAATCCCAATGTATTTACATAGAACATTTGCACGAAAATCGAGAGAACGTAATGCAATTTTAGGTAATTGGTTAAAAGGTATAGAATTAGTATATTTTGGAATGAACAAAAGACACCCACAAGGCAAAACCTAAAAAATGAGCTTCTGAATAAACGATTAACCGCAATAAATTTCATGTTAAACCTAATCGTTACTAAATTATATTAGCTTTTAGTCTAGCAATTATGCGCTCATGGATGCGCGAATATCGTAAGTATTTGTAAACTCCTAAAAAACCAAGCGAAAAACTCGATAGGAGTAACTTAATTAACTCTAATCGAGAACCTTTACCATGCGCCATCCTCGCTAAAATAGTATTCACTTGTATTGAGAATTCAGCAAGTGATCGAATTCTTTTTTTTCTGTAAGCTGACACGTCCCATCTATCTAGACAGTCGTGAGCAACCACATTCAATTGATTATAAAACTCTCCAGTTTTGGAGCTTCTGACAACGGTTTGAGAGCTTGAATGAATGCGGAATGCACTCAATGGATAAGGATAATAAATGATTTTTTCATCTCGTTTATGAAAAGCGATTTTTAACCAGAGATCCCAGTCGGCTGTATACCAAAGTTTTTCGTTCATTCCCCCCACCTGTAAAGCAATTTCTCTTTTAAAAATTGGAGCAGGAATGGAGATAAAATTTTGAATCAACAGGCTCTCGATTAAAATATCTCTATCAACATATTTTGGAAAAGCTGGTAAAGGACAAGTCCATAAACCTAACTTTTTCCCTCGGTCATTGATAAAGATTGAAGGGTGTAAAAGTAAGTCGGTATCTGGATAATCATTAAGGATTTCCTTGATTATTTTTAAACGATTGTTCAACCATAAGTCGTCTTGATGTAATAAACATACATAGTCTCCCGAAGCATTCTGTAAAGCGAAGTTAGTGTTAGCAACCCAATTGCCTATCCTTTTACGCTCGAAAAGCTTGATAGGAATTTTATCCTCGTAATTTTTGATAATAGATAAAGTTCGATCAGTAGAGCCATCATCAATGATAATATACTCGACGTTTCTCTCATTTTGTTCAAGGATTGAATTAAGAGTATCCTTTAGATACTGATCTCCATTATAAGTGGGAATTAATACGGACAACCAAGGATGAGCATTCATAAAAACTTTTTGAAATAACAGTATTATGAAGAAATTTTAATCAGAAAAACAATATTGTTTTTCCAAGGACGAACGGTAGACTCAAGGATAATCGATTGTTTACCAAAGAGTTTATATATCATATCTCGAAATTGTTCGGTCGTTTTATGCTTGACCTTATCACCAGTAATATACAGATCCAATAGATAGCATAAATAATGGATCGGTGAATTATTTTTACGCCAATCCTTGAGAACAATATATCCGTTAGGTTTTAAGGATTTACCAGCGTAAGTTAAGAATTCTTCATGCATTGACCAAGGAACATGGTGCATAACATCACTAATGACGACTAAATCGACACTTTGGGGGGTTTCTGCAACGAATTCTTGAATTGATTTTTGTTCAAACCGAACATGATCGAGATTTCCTTGAAACATCCGTCCTACCCTAGGAGTAATATCGATTCCTATAATATGTGAACTAGGATAGGCACTCGCTAAAAGTTCAGTTAAAGCACCTTCCCCACAGCCTAACTCTAGAATTATCTCAGGATTAACCCATTTATGGATTTGATGAGTTAAATCAGCTTGATTAATAAAAATGTTTCGATAAATATCAGAAATTGGTCTTTCCCAAGGACCTAACAAGCTCCGAACAAAAGTTCCTATCGGCATAAAAATTAGTTAACCCCCTATAAATTTACCTTCGGCTGTTTTCATCTTTGTTTTAGTCCCAAAACACTTAAAAAGAAACTGGAAAAAAATCACCTGTGCTACCAAGGCTAAAGCGGGTACGGAAGGAATGACAATTCTCATGGTCACGGACGTATCTAAGGCTCCATAAAACGGAGTGACGAACCATCTTTAGGGTTTTTGAGCGACAGTAATCAGTTGAAGTCCTCGAGAAGAAACCAGAAAATCATCTACCCTAAATACAAACTGCAAAAATCGAGAGGTAATCTTACTCACAAATGTTACCTTCGTTTTCATTACCTTTTCTGGACCGAGAGCAGAAACCATCTGATAATAGATTAACCCTAAAAAAGTCCCCCATCCATAATTCTTTTTGACAGAAAATCCACTATTAGTTACTAAAGAGGCGAACTCTTTCATTCCAAAACGCCGATAATGACCCGCAACCTCGTCCTGTTTAGACCAATAACGCATATTACAAGGTACGGTCAGAAGGGCGATACCTCCTGGTTTTAATAAAGAGAAAATAATGTTGAGAGCTGCTTCAGGTTCGGGAAGATGCTCGATGACTTCACTACAGATCACTAGATCATAAGAACAGCGAGGCAATCTTTCAGCAACTTCGTACAAATCTCCTACCTGAATGACATTGCGAATTTCCGGATGGGCGGATTTCTTTCCTTCCTCGGAATATTCTATTCCTGACAAGGTAGCTTTTGGATATTTATTTTTAAGTAGGCTTAAAAATGCTCCACGGCCACAACCAAGATCGAGAATACTACAATCTTCCATAGAAAATTTAGGTAGCTCGCGTAGCATTAAACGATAGCGATTATGGGTAAGAGGTCCTATATCTTGTAGGTTTTGCCATTGCTGCGACCAAAGATGGTCGTACATTTCCAAGTCATACTCACTGTTATTCATAGTTTAAATGTAAATAGAATTACTTCCGTTTTAGTCCCAAAACACTTAAAAAGAAACTGGAAAAAATCACCTGTACTCCCAACCCTAGAGCGGTTACGGAAGGAATGACAATCCGCATGGTCACGGCTGGATCTAAAGCCCCATAAAGTTGTGCATTCCAAGTATATAAAGCATACACCGAACCGCCTATACCTACTAAAAATAAAATTACGCCAATGATCAATCCCACCTCCAGATTAATATAACGTAAAAATCGTCTTAATTTTCGGTCTTCTGGTAATAAACCTTCGCTGATAGCAAAAGCTTTTGTAAAGATGGCAAAACTGACGATTTGAAAGCCAATAATCAAAGCTGTGGCTGAATAGAGAAGGGTGTGAACTCTGGGTTGGGTCATAAACCAAATCGTCGCCACAAATCCCAGAAACATTAAAGCCAGTCCGGGGTAGAGAAACAACCAGCGAGGACTATACATTAAGAGGAATCGGAGATGTCGCCAGCCATCGCGCCAAGTTTTTAGGTGGGGGGGACGACTGCGACCGTCAGGGGATAAAGTGGTTGGTACTTCGGTAATTTTCAGACCGTAGAGGGATGCTTTCACCACCATCTCGCTGGCGAATTCCATACCAGTGGTGCGTAGGTTCAATTGTTTGATCGCCTGTTTACTAAACCCGCGCAATCCACAGTGAAAATCACCACAGGGGCTGCCAAAAAATAACCGTCCTAACCAAGTCAAGACAGGATTGCCCAGATGCTTATGCAATACTGGCATCGCCCCGGGTTTAATTCCCCCCTGAAAACGATTGCCCATCACCAAATCGTAACCCTGTCGCAATTTTTCTAGGAAAGGCGAAAGATTAGTAAAGTCATAGCTATCATCGGCATCCCCCATAATAATGTATTGACCTTTGGCGGCAGCGATCCCCCCCCGCAGGGCGCTACCATAACCCCTTTCTGGGATGGGAACCACCCGCGCCCCTGAATTAGTGGCAATTTCTTGGGAACCATCGCTACTGCCATTATCGGCGATTAGCACCTCCCCCGCAATTTTGTGTCGTTCCAGATAATCTCGCGCTTTGCCGATACAGGTGGCCAGGGTTTCCGCCTCGTTGAGACAGGGCATGATGATCGATAATTCTAGAGTAGGTATCTGCTCATTGGCGACGGCATCTGCCATGACCTGATTTTCTAGCATAACAATCGCGGTGGAGTCGTTTTGCCCAAGAGTATAACAGGATTATTGACGTTTGTAACAACAAATTTTTGATTGCTCAATAGTGCTGCCTTAATTGATTGGCTTGTCTTTGTCCCCAATAACCTATAATAAGTGGGCTGTTCATTATCTAGATTTCCGAAGCTATCTTAAGCTAGACAGGACCTTCAGCATCCCAACAACGGGGTTTAGATTACGAACAGCTTAGGGCAAAAATTTGGCAACCCAGAGAAAATGATACTGAAAAATTAAAAACTGAAGTTTATCTTGATTTCAGAGCAATAAACCTTAGCTATATCAAGCTGAAAATCGAAATGACCTTAAAAGTTTAGTTGTAACATATAAGTTTAGAATTGACAGTGCCGATAGCAATGGATTACTGGGGAATAAATAACGTGAAGCTGCGGGGAAAAATGCCATATCGACTGCAACATACAAAAATAAGCGCAGTAAAATTATAGATAGGGCAAAAGAAATAATCAATACATATTGATTAAGAAGTTGGGAGTGAACAGGTTTAATCAAGTAATAGACGAATAATATTACAAAAGATATCATTCCAATAATATTGATGATCTGAATTAAAGGAGTGATCCTGATCCGGTTTAAATAGAAAATAAGGTCTTTATTTAAATCTCGTTGATTAACTAGATAAGTTCGACGATGTGCCACTCGATTAAATATTGATCTCATTTCAGGAGTTACTCGAGGATCATCCGTATTTTGTAAGAATCTATTACTGACTCGTGGCAAAAATAAATATCCACTCATTTTAGTTAATGAATGAGGAAATTTGTTTAGCCAAAATCCTATATCTATAGGATCAAAAGAGAAAGTTTTCCTGTTAATTATTTGATAGTTAAATGCCTCTTGCAGTTCAGAATTAATTTGATTAAAAACTTGATACATACCCCTGTCTTCTGTTAAATTGCTTCTTCTAATTGCTTCTATTGTTGACCAGTGCACCCAATCAATTGTTACTTCTATATTAGTATCTTTTCCACCGAGTGTAGTAACTTTTCTAGCTAATTCTTCTTCGATTAGAGATTTTACTTGATTCAACGTTGGACTCACTTGATAAGCCATTTTTAATTGTTTACGATTTATATTGACAAACTCAAAATCATCGATATTTTGACCATCATCTATACTCTGAATCTGGGAAAAAGTTTCTTTAAAAGCCGATGATTGACCAATGGATAATGCCGGTAATTCTAGAAAAAAAGTATTTAATAAAGTAAAAAATGTAGTAATTAATAAACTTATAGCGATGGGAATAATACAAATCGGCAAAGCTTCTCGAATAGCTCTTGCTATATTCATTCTATTTCTTAATACAAGAATAACAAAAACAACTAGGTAACTCAGCAAGAACACTATCTGCTCTGGACGGGTAATGAATATTATTCCTAAACACAATCCACCAAGGACAGAAAATATTAGTTTCTTCGCTAAATTTTCTGACATAACAGTTATGATGGTTAAAGCCAAAAGGATATGATATAAGCTAATGGCTATTGTTTCAGTTACAATAGTATTGAAAACCATAAAAGTTGTTATATGAAAAGTTAAAATTGCAAAAACAACTAAGCAGATATATCGAGGGATTTTTAGTAATCTAAAACTAAAAACTAATAAAATATTAGAGATAGTGTAAAAAATCTCATGACTAATTCTTAGAGGAAAATTCAGAAAATTAGAAACCATTATAAATATCGGATATCCTGGCATATAATCGATTATTGCCTTAGCTTTATTCGTAGGGAACCAAATATTCTGATCTGCCATTAACGCATAGAGCAAGCAATCTCTTGGATGCCCTAAAACTTCACTGTTTCTGATTAAAAAAAACTTAATAATGATAATTGATAAAATCCCACAAGCAAAGAATAATTTATTTATATCTTCGGAAAATATTCTCGTCAATAATTGTTTTTTTAGCATAATATTTACCGAATTCAGATTACTTTGGCAATAACTTGGGTTAGACGATAGTAACTACTATATCGAATAGAGATAAACTGTCCTCACATATTCAAATCCCTCATGATCATAGTCCCCTTTCTAGGATAGTAACCACCCGCGCCCCTGAATTAGTGGCAATTTCTTGGGAACCATCGCTACTGCCATTATCGGCGATTAGCACCTCTCCCGCAATTTTGTGCCGTTCCAGATAATCTCGCGCTTTGCCGATACAGGTGGCCAGGGTTTCCGCCTCGTTGAGACAGGGCATGATGATCGATAATTCCAGAGTAGGTATCTGCTCATTGGCGACGGCATCTGCCCCGACCTGATTTTCCAGCATAACAATGGCGGTGGATTCGTTTTGCCCAAGAGTATAACAGGTTATGTACAGCAGTGGACTGAATTGTTAGCAGACAAGCGGCAATCCATATCTGAAATTAGATGGCGATCGCTCTGCCCGACTCTCTGACTTTCTTGATTGGGCAATTTAACCCAAATTTTCCAGCAACTGAAATTCTGATGCTATCCTCGCCAGCCTACCTGATTATTTGCTAGAAGTCATGGCCAAATCTCCTTAACCCCAACTGACGTTACATTTACTCAAAAGCTATATCCTTGGCACTGAATTTTTGATGCGTCCGGGACGCATCCCACAGCCAAATATCGCCAATTTCCCCCTAGGCTTTAGGTCTTAAATAAACTAGAGACTGTTGCCAAATTAAAGTGGGTTTATCGTAGTGATCGACTAGGTATAAACAGTTAGCATCTTGCCAAAGGATGCGACCAACGAGCAGATCATCGGTGCTTAACTTAATTTCTACTTCCCGTTTCTCTTGAATATAGCTCTGTACTTGTTTAATACTCGGCAGACCAGGATCGAATTGAGACATAATGAGTTTATCGATGAGGTGTTCATCCTCTATTATTCCTGTTGAGTAGCTTTTATTGACGATGAAAATCCCCTTCACCAAATATCAAGGACTGGGCAATGATTTTATTTTGATAGATAACCGTCACAGTCCCGAACCCCTGATCACACCAGAAATAGCCGTGGCTATGTGCGATCGACATTTTGGTATCGGTGCTGATGGCGTGATTTTTGTGCTTCCCGGCCAAGCAGCAACCGACTACACCATGAGAATTTTTAACTCTGATGGTTCGGAACCAGAAATGTGTGGTAACGGTATTCGCTGTCTAGCCCAATTTATCGCCCGTTTAGAGGCTAACAACGCCATTGGCCGCACCTATCGCATTCATACTCTAGCAGGAACGATTATTCCTCGTTTAGAGGCTAATGAACAGGTAACGGTTGATATGGGACCGCCGCAATTACTAGGCAGTGAAATACCCACCACTTTGGTGAAGGGGTCAGAAAAAGTCCTCGCGGTTCCCCTAGAGGTGGAAGGCAAAGATTGGTTAATTACTTGCGTTAGTATGGGTAATCCCCACTGTGTCACTTTTGTCGATGATCTGGCCTCTATTCCCCTAGAAACTATCGGTCCAAAATTTGAGCATCATCCAGTTTTTCCCCAACGGACTAATGTGGAGTTTGTGGAGGTAATTGGGCCGGATTATATGAAGATGCGTGTCTGGGAGAGAGGAGCGGGAATTACTCTCGCTTGCGGTACTGGTGCTTGTGCTGTGGTGGTGGCAGCCCTGTTAACGGGCAAATGTGATCGCCATTGTACCGTGGAACTGCCCGGTGGTTGTCTTCAGATTCACTGGTCTCAAACTGATAACCGGGTTTACATGACAGGTCCTGCTAAAGCTGTTTTTGAGGGCATTTACGCCATCTAAACCAACCCGTCTGGACGGGGACTGAACTCCCCGAACAGCGCGACAGGATTGTTAATTCTTAGAGACTGGTAATCCAAGCAACAATTCCTTTACCAGTTAACAATTCAATGGCTAAAAGAGAGACAAAGCCAATCATAGCTAGTCTGCCATTCAATTTTTCAGCTTTTTTGGTAAAACCGAGACTGCTAGAACTATCAACGTACATTTTCGGTTCAACAGCAAAATTATTCAGTCTTCCTTGTTCTTCGGTGGTGTAGCCGCGGGCAGTCATGGGGAGGCTCCTTTTGTATGCTTATGTTAAGAAGTGTAACACATTGTTAAGTTATGTTGCAAATTTTAACAAAAAATTTCTGGAGACTCAGAAAACCTCGATGAGGTGGTCAGTCAACGGCAGGGTTATCAACTGTCAGGGTAGTGCTATAGTTCTATCTCCTCTGGGTTTATCGATGAAATTTTGCCTTTTTCTTGACAAATTAGTCAGATTGTGCTAATAAAGAGGTGTAAACTCGTTCGCCTAATCAGGGGAAAGACAAAAACTATCTTAAGGTCGCCAGAGGAGTCCCGTTAAACCGTACAGGAGTTAGCGGGGGATAAATTGCCACCAAAAGCGAACCAGATTTTAGGGAGTCAACTGACCTTGAGTGAAGATACCCGAAAGGGTAAGTGTGGGGAGAATAGGGAAAAACCACTAGGAAAAACCCGAATAAAATCTTAAGATGCGGAGTGCCTAGTAGCCGTAAGTAACGATCGCGCTCACTGTTTTTGTAAATTCTATGGCAGAGATTAGCCCAGAGATCAACCTCATGCAGATAGCGACTATACTCAACCAATATCGATTTGAAATGAGAGGATACAAAGCGCAGGAATTAATCGAGCGCTGGTTGCCCACCTATTCGCTAAATTGGATTCGCATGGCGATTTTAGAGGCACTCTATCAGGGACGTTACAAAGTCATTTCGGTGGAGGAAATCCTCAAAATTTGGCACCGTCGCGGCCATCCTACCTTTCATTTTACGGGGGAATTCGAGCGATTGGTTTGTAAAAACCTGCCAGATTCCCAGTTAAATGGCAAAAAAACGGTATTTATCCCTAAACAGGAAAAGATCAATATACTTTCTGCCACCCTTGAGCGGCCTGATCCAGAGCCACAAGCGGAAGCCACGAGTAAAGATGCTTTATTCAACTTAGAAACTTCTCTTTTTGATGATCCTCGCAAGGGGATGAGTGATTTGGATGAGTTATTCTCGCAGTTAACCCCGGAAATGCCCAAATTCCCTGAATTAGAATCATTGCCTAAATCCCCTAACGGTCATGGAACTAGGGAGAATTTTTCGGTTAATTTTAAGCCAGTAATCGATGAGTTTATCCCTTTGTTAGACCCTTCGGAATTATATCCCAAATTAAAAGCTGTGGCTCGATCGCAGTATAAGTAGGGTTGGCTGAAAAAGTTTTTCCTAGGGGCAGGGTGTGGGGTGTGGGGTGTGGGGTGGTGGGGTGGTGGGGTACTGACACCAATTAATTCCCCGCCCTCAAGAAAAAAAAATCGTCTTGACGATTAGAATAGAGTTAACTTTTCCCCTCAAGGCTCTGCTCAATTAACTAGATTATGACATCCTCCTATTTTGGTCTAGAAACCGAAGAAAATAAACTAATTAACTCTAATAATCTCTCGTTCGCCGCTTCTCTTGGTATTCATGCCCTAATTTTAGCGATTATCTTACCTAATTTCCTCAATAATCCAGCGCAGGAGCCAAAAAAAGAGTTACGCAACGTCAATCTGATTGAATTGAACCCTCTAGAGCAGTCACGTCTTCCCAGTCTCGACTCCTCCCTGTCCAGCTTACCGGAACTGCCTAACCCCAATTCGTCTTCTTCCTCTTTGCCTCCTCTCCCCCCCATGGATGGTATCCATAACAGCACCTTACCTCCTTTACCCTCGGTTTCTTCCCTTCCCCCTTTACCTTCCTTACCTGCTTTACCTCCCCTCTCCTCCTTACCCTCCGTCAATATCTATTCTCCTCCCGTGGCATCTATCCCCTCCCTGGGTAGATTACCGATTCCTCGCAATTTTCCCACTTCTACCCCCAGTTTACCCAGTCCTCCTTCTGTTCCCACGCTGCCGGACAATAACAATCTGCCGAGGGAGACTAATAACCAGCAGCTCCGGCCTTACTTTGATCCCTACCGAGATAATCTAACTCCAGATGAATTGCGAAATTCGCCCCGTAGTGCATCGCAACAGGCACAGGAACAATTAAACAATTCCTTGGCCCGCACTTCGGAGCCGAATGGTCAATCGCCCATTGATGAACAGCGTCGTCAACAATTAATGTGGGAAATGCGGGAACGTTTGCGCTCCCTGGAGGCGGATAAAAGCAATACCAGTAACGAGGAGGCCATGAGAAATCAGGTGGATTGGCTGGCCAGAGTCCAAAAAAGTAATCCTAACGCCTTAAATGAACTAAATCAGCCCAATCAGGGCAGCAGAGGCATAACTACCGTCAATTTAACCGGTAATTATCCCGCTACAGCTTGTTCCCGTCAATTAGCGGGGACGGCGGTTTATGGGGTGACGGTGGATGCTCAAGGGCGCCTCAGCAGTGAACCCCAGTTAATTAAAAGTGCCGGCTTCCCGATTTTCAATCAACAGGGGGCTGGGGAAGTGCGCTCAACTCGTTTTAATAATCCCAGTGGTGAGTCGAGAATCTATCAGGTGCGAGTCAGTTTTGCCCCTAACCCAGAAGTGTGCCGAGGTGCGATCGCTAATCCCCCAAAACCGGAGGGTAGTAACCTCAATACCCGTAACTCCCCCCCCGTAACGCCGGCAATTGAAACCCCGCTTCGTCCCAATCAAACCCCGCAACCCGCCGTTAGTCCCCAACCGGATAACGTCAAGCCCCCCGAAACCACAGGGCCAAATCCAGTCCCAACCGAGCCAGAACCGCCCAAAGAAGCGATAATCGAGGAAAAAGCCCCGGAAACTTCTTCCCAACCCCCCGCTCTCAATCAGACGGAGGTTTCCCCCGCTAGTCCCCCCACTAGCCAAAATCCTCAACCCCTGGGCGAGGAAGCTTTGCCCCCCGGTCCGCCGGCGGAAGCTAAAACTGAACCAGAAAGTTAGGACTTTTCAGTTATCAGTTATCAGTTATCAGTTATCAGTTATCAGATGTGAGTTTTAAGTTCACTATACCCCCCGCACAAGTAAGTTATCGAGCTGCTATCGGGTCAAGATATCTAAAAGCTCGGATAAATTTGACATAATCTTAGGTTTTGTGGGTAGGATAGTTGTTTCTTGTCTTCTATCTCCTGTCTCCTGAAAAGGAAAACTTCGTATCTCACCATTAAGATAACTGCTGCAAATGATTTCCACTTCCCAGATCCCCGATTCTTTTGTCTCACCTTGCCGTCGCGCCTCGGTTAGTCGTACTACCAAAGAAACCGATGTAGAGGTGACGCTCGATCTTGATGGTAGCGGCAATTGTCGCGCCCAGACAGGAATTCCCTTTCTCGATCATATGTTGCAGCAAATCGCCTCCCACGCTGCGATCGATCTCGATGTACGCGCCACCGGAGATCTAGAAATTGATGACCATCACACCAATGAAGACGTGGGAATCACCCTTGGACAAGCTTTACTGCAAGCTTTGGGGGACAAAAAAGGCATCGTCCGTTTCGGGCATTTTGTCGCCCCTCTCGATGAAGCTTTAGTGCAGGTTGCCCTCGATTTTTCCGGTCGTCCCCACCTCAGTTATGGTCTAGAAATTCCCACCCAAAGAGTGGGAACCTACGATACTCAGCTAGTGCGGGAATTTTTCGTTGCTTTGGTCAATCACAGTCAAATGACCCTACATATTCGCCAATTAGACGGGATTAATTCCCATCATCTTATTGAGGCTACTTTTAAGGCTTTTGCCCGGGCGATGAGTATGGCCATAGCGATCGATCCCCGTCGCGCCGGTATAATTCCCAGTTCTAAGGGAGTTTTATAGAAGCACTGCTTAACCCGAATTAACGTTAGCTTAGAAGCCCATAATTTGAGCCACTTGGGTTAATTCGGGCGCAATCCCAGATTTTAGTTGGTTATTGCTGTGTTTTACCGCCGAATCTGGGTCTTTTAGTCCATTTCCCGTTAAAACACACACTACGGTGGCCCCATCGGGAACCTGTTGATGCACTTTTAATAATCCTGCCACAGAAGCGGCGCTGGCCGGTTCACAGAAAACCCCCTCTTGGCCCCCTAAAATCCGATAGGCTGCCAATATTTCCTCATCGCTGACCGCGTGAAATTGCCCTTGACTAGCGTGACTAGCGGCCCAAGCTTTTTCCCAGTTAGCGGGGTTGCCGATACGGATAGCCGTGGCCAGGGTTTCGGGATGGTCAACCGGTTGTTTAGAGATAAAAGGGGCGGCCCCGGCGGCCTGAAAACCCATCATTTTCGGCAGTCGGTCACATTTGCCTATCTGGTGATACTGACAGAATCCCATCCAATAGGCGCTAATATTGCCCGCATTACCCACGGGAATACATAACCAGTCGGGGGCATTACCCAAGACATCGACAATCTCGAAAGCCGCCGTTTTTTGACCCTCTAAACGGTAGGGATTGACGGAATTGACTAAAGTTACGGGATAATTTTCTGATAGTTGGCGGACAATCTTGAGGGCATCATCGAAGTTGCCATTAATAGCGATGACTTCCGCTCCGTACAATAAAGCCTGGGCTAATTTTCCTAAGGCCACATAACCGTCGGGAATAATCACAAAGGCCCGCATCCCGGCCCTTCTTGCATAGGCTGCCGCCGCCGCCGAGGTGTTGCCGGTACTGGCACAAATCACCGCTTTTGCCCCTTCTTCTTTAGCTTTCGAGATGGCCATGGTCATGCCCCGGTCTTTAAAGCTGCCGGTGGGATTTAAACCATCATATTTGACAAAAACCTTGACATCGCGCCCGATTTGTGCTGAGAGATAGGGGGCGGGGATCAGGGGTGTATTGCCTTCTAGGAGGGTAATTACAGGGGTTTTACTGCTTACGGGCAGAAATTGGCGATATTCTTCGATCAAACCGCGCCAGCCGCCGATAGACGATGATTTAGTGGGTGATTGGGGGATCGATCGAGAAATAATTGTCATAGCCTTAAGGATACAGATTTGATTAGATGGCCTAACTTCCTATTTTATCGAATAAGCAGGCCAAAAAATTAATCTCGATCGCCCGATTGGGATTCATGGGAGTTAAAACAGGGATGCAGGGAGATAAAAGGCAATAACAGCAAATAAATGGGCTTTTAGGCAAAAAATTGTTATTTTATCGCTATAAATCTGATTTTTTGCCTTTTTTGTCTTTCAGAGGTTGATTTAATTAGGATTGGCTGAATAAATCTAAAAACCTTCTGAAAATCGGTAAAACCCCACACCAACCAACAAAGTTTTTCAGTAAACCCTAATTAGCAGTAGTGCCAGATTAATTTCTTAGCTAGGATAGGCAAGAGGCAGCTGGAAGAAATTCTCCTGTCTCCTGTCACGGCTGCTGGCAGTAAGTAATTTTGCTGGCATCTGATATTCAAACTCAAGCAACTATGTGTCAACTTCTAGGCATGAATTGTAATGTCCCCACGGATATCTGTTTTTCCTTTGAGGGATTTTGTGCGCGGGGAGGAAAAACCGACGAACATCGAGACGGTTGGGGAATCGCTTTTTTTGAGGGTTTAGGTTGTCGAACTTTTATTGATGTTCAACCCTCGATCGCTTCTCCGATTGCGGAATTAATTAAAAACTATCCCATCCATTCTACCAATGTTATCGCCCATATTCGCAAAGCCACCCAAGGAGAAATTAAACTAGAAAACTGTCATCCTTTTCGGCGGGAATTGTGGGGAAAATATTGGGTTTTTGCCCATAATGGTAATTTAGAAAATTTCTCACCTGCTGCGGGAGATTTTTATCAACCGGTTGGGGACACAGATTCGGAAAAAGCTTTTTGTTTAATTCTTAATACCCTGCGAGAGACTTTTCCCCAGGGCAAACCTTCCCTAGAACAACTCTATCCAGTCCTAAAAACTATCACAAACTCTATCGCTTGTCAAGGAATTTTTAATTATCTTTTATGCGATGGTGAACATTTTTTTGCCCATTGTTCGACGAAATTAAGCTATATAATTCGTCAATATCCTTTTGCCGCTGCTCATTTAATTGATGAAGATGTGAGCGTTGATTTTCAAGCTTTAGCTCGTCTGGGCGATCAAGTGGCAATTATTGCCACTACTCCCTTAACTGATAATGAAGTTTGGACAGCGATTAATTCAGGAGAATTATTAGTTTTTCAGGAGGGCGCAGCAATTTTAAGTTAATCTTACCAATTGTCACTTTGTCGAGATTTTTCTAAATCAATTAACTGAGTTTTTAACCCTAACCAATCTAATTGATTAGCAAGGCAATCTGACCTAATTTTTCCCGCTTCTAGATAAATGACTCGCTCGGCAAATTCCTCTAAAAAATCTAGTTGATGATTAACCATAATTATCGTCATTGACTTTTGATTATTTAATACTTCTAATAACCTGCTGGCCGTTCCTGTATCTAAAGCAGAGGTGGGTTCATCTAATAACAGTATGCTCGGTTCTAACAGCAAAGCTCTGGTAATTGCTACTAATTGTCTTTGTCCTAAAGATAATTCTAACTCCCCGCGCTCAAACCACTGTTCAGGAATTTTTAATAGGGATGTCCAATGGTCAATTCTCTGATTAATTTCCGCAGGGGTAAGTTTTTTTAATTGCAAAGGATAAGCGAGAGCATCTCGAACATTCATCCCTAATAACTTCGACTCTTGTAGCAATAAAACTATCTGTTGTCGCAGGGAAATAACCGGTATTTCCTTAATCGATTTACCTTGAAAATAAATATTTCCCGTGCTTGGTTCCTGCAAACGATTTAACAATCGCAAAAGAGTGGTTTTTCCTGCCCCAGATGCTCCGACAATGGCTAACTTTTCTCCTTGCTTGATGCCAAAAGTAATATCTTCTAACAGATAAGTACTGCCCCGTCGGATAGCTAAATTTACTTGCTGTAGTTCTAAAATCAAGATTGGTCTTTTCCTTACTTAGTTCAAACTTATTATATAATGAAAATAGCCCAATGAGTTCGGCAGGTATTCCCCATGGTTAGTCAAGTTAACAAAAACGAGATTATCTATCCTGAGAGCGACGGTAAACCGATGGCAGATAATACTAAACAATTTAACTGGATAGTGACGATTAAGCAGAATCTCGACTGGTTATATATCGATGATCCCCAGGTATTTGTAGCGGGGGATCTGTTATGGTATCCCGTGGAAGGCCAGCCGAAAATTGCCGCTGCTCCTGGTACGATGGTAGTATTGGGCAGACCGAAAGGCGATCGAGTTTCCTACAAACAATGGCAAGAAGATAATCTTGCTCCTCAAGTCGTCTTTGAGATTCTTTCTCCCAGTAACACATCGATCGAAATGGCCAAAAAACTGCTATTTTATGATCGCTATGGAGTCCAAGAATACTACGTCTATGATCCCGATGATAATAGTCTAGAAGCTTGGCAGCGAATTGGTGACAGTTTAGACAGTGTTAGTGAGGTTAATAATTGGGTGAGTCCCCGTTTAGGAATTCGTTTTGACTTAACCGACGAGTTAAAAATTTATCGTCCTGATGGTACTCAATTCTTGTCCTACAGCGAAATTAATCAACTACTGCAGCAGGAAAAGCAGCGGGCTGAAAATGAACGCCAACGGGCTGAAAATGAATGCCAGCGGGCTGAAAAGGCTAATCAGCAGTTAGTAGAAATGGAGGCAAAATTGCAAAAATATCGGCAACTTTTTGGGGAATTACCTAACTAGGGTGTGGGGTGTAGGGTTTTGCCGATTTTGAGGTAGTCAGTTACCTAATTTTCAGGGAAAAAGTCTAGGGATTTTACCCCCGATCACTCCAATGGTCAGCACTTTTTGAGGGCAAAAAAGTCTAAAAGCCTTATCCAACAAGGGTTTTAGATTTATTCCTGGACAGCAATTCTCATTTTAAGGTTTCATGACATTAAAACCCTTGCACCTAGAGGGGTTAATAATTCTTAACGAATCTCTAGATCGCTGAAACAACGCAAAATCGTTTCAAAATGAGAATTGCTGGCTCACCTCTTTGTAATAAACCTACACCTGTCAGAATAGGGCCACGGAGTAACGTCAAGTATTTTATAGAAAATTAATATAATTTAATTAATTACGTTGAATTAGTCAAATCCTAACCCTGATCATCTTTGAACAGCGACATCTCGTCTGAGGTGTTATCCACTAACATTTTTGTAATTAAAAGTCAATAGATTAAATATTAATTTTTGTAAAGGAAAGCCTGAGTAGTTACTCAAAAAGCTCTTTACCATCTGTTACAAAATATGGCAAGATATTTATCGAATTGTGTCAAAACCCAGAGTAAATACTCACTTGCGTGACATTTTCTGATACAAAACAGAAACATATATATCCAAATACCTTAAACAAAGGGCGATCGTCATCAGATGACGAAAATACCTCAAAACCAGACTCAGCAATAATAAGGAGAACCATCATATATGTTCACTCACGTCAAGTCCACCATTCGTCATATAGTTCCCGACGGGTTGAATGGTCGATCGCTGGTCAAGGTGGTCTATGTCGTGCTAGAACCTCAGTACCAAAGTGCGCTGAGTAGTGCGGTCAGGGAAATCAACGCTAACAACCCGAAACTAGCGATCGAAATTAGCGGTTATTTAATTGAAGAACTGCGCGATGCAGAAAATTATCGCAATTTTCAGGAGGATGTAGCCAAGGCTAATATTTTCATTGCTTCTCTTATCTTTATCGAGGATTTAGCCGATAAAGTTGTGGCCGCTGTCGGTCCCCATCGGGATAAATTAGATGCGGCGATCGTCTTTCCCTCTATGCCCCAGGTAATGCGCTTAAATAAGTTAGGCAGCTTTTCGATGGCTCAATTGGGACAGTCTAAGAGTGTCATCGCTAATTTTATGAAAAAGCGCAGGGAAAACTCTGGCGCTGGTTTCCAAGATGCGATGTTAAAGTTATTGCGAACTTTACCGCAAGTCCTGAAATACCTCCCCATGGAAAAAGCTCAGGACGCACGCAACTTTATGTTAAGTTTCCAGTATTGGCTGGGGGGTTCCGCAGAAAATTTAGAGAATTTCCTGTTAATGTTGGCCGATAAGTACGTCTTTGATAATAAGGATGACAGTGTAGTTTACAAAGAACCGGTAGTTTATCCAGATATGGGTATCTGGCATCCTTTATCCATGAAAATGTGGTCGGATGTCAAGGAATACTTCACTTGGTACAATAACCGCAGTGATATTCCCGATGACCTGAAAGACCCTTTGGCTCCCTGTGTTGGCTTAATTTTACAGAGAACTCACCTCGTTACTGGTGATGACGCTCATTATGTCGCTCTCGTGCAGGAATTCGAGTCTATGGGTGCGCGAGTCCTTCCTGTTTTTGCTGGGGGATTAGATTTTTCTAAACCGGTAGAGGAATACTTCTGGGATAAAAGCTTAAAAGGAGTGGAAGCGGTTCCCATCGTCGATACGGTAATTTCCCTGACGGGATTTGCTTTAGTGGGAGGTCCAGCGCGACAAGATCACCCGAAAGCGATAGAATCCTTAAAACGTCTCAATCGTCCCTATATGTGCGCGTTACCGCTAGTTTTCCAAACTACTCAGGAATGGGAAGAAAGCGATTTGGGGTTACACCCGATTCAAGTGGCGCTACAGATTGCTATTCCGGAATTAGACGGTGCGATCGAACCTATTATATTATCGGGCCGGGATGGGGCGACGGGTAAAGCGATCGCCTTACAGGACCGGATAGAAGCGATCGCTCAACGGGCGCTAAAATGGGCTAATCTAAGAAAGAAACCGAAACTGAATAAAAAGGTCGCCATCACTGTGTTTAGTTTCCCCCCCGATAAAGGCAATGTGGGAACCGCAGCCTATCTAGATGTGTTCGGTTCTATCTACGAGGTGATGCAAGCTTTACAAAATAACGGTTATGACTTGCAGGACTTACCCGCATCTCCCAAAGAACTGATGGAAGCGGTAATCCATGATGCCACCGCACAGTACCATAGTCCGGAGCTAAATATCGCCTATCGGATGTCTGTGCCTGAATACGAGCGTTTAACCCCCTATTCTGTCCGTTTGGAGGAAAATTGGGGACCACCACCTGGACATCTCAACAGTGATGGACAAAATCTTTTAATCTACGGGAAAGAGTTCGGTAACGTCTTTATTGGGGTTCAACCTACCTTCGGTTATGAAGGGGATCCGATGCGTCTGCTATTTTCTCGTTCTGCTAGTCCTCACCACGGTTTTGCGGCCTACTATACCTATCTCAATCAAGTCTGGAAAGCAGATGCGGTTCTCCATTTTGGCACCCACGGTTCCCTAGAATTTATGCCGGGGAAACAGATGGGAATGTCTGGGGAATGCTACCCCGATAACCTCATCGGGATGATTCCCAATCTCTACTATTATGCCGCTAATAACCCCAGCGAAGCGACGATCGCTAAACGTCGCAGTTATGCGGAAACTATTTCCTATCTTACTCCCCCCGCAGAAAATGCCGGACTTTACAAGGGGTTAAAAGAACTGAGCGAGTTGATCGGTTCCTACCAAACCCTGAAGGATAGTGGGCGTGGGGTGCAAATTGTCAATACTATTGTCGATAAATGTTTATTAGTCAATCTCGACAAAGATATAAGTTTACCTGATGGTGATACCGCCCATCTCAGTCAAGAGGAACGGGATAATATCGTCGGTTCTGTCTATCGCAAACTGATGGAAATTGAATCGCGCTTACTTCCCTGCGGACTTCATGTTATTGGGAAACCCCCCTCAGCGCTGGAAGCGGTGGCAACTTTGGTCAATATTGCTAGTTTAGACCGGGAAGAAGACGGTTTACTCTCCTTACCCCGAATTATTGCCAACAGCATTGGCCGGGATCTAGAGGAAGTTTATCGCAATAGCGATCGAGGTGTGTTAGAGGATGTGGAATTACTGCAAAACATCACCCTCGCGACTCGCGCTGCCGTCTCCGCTTTAGTCGAGTCTCAAACCGACGGGTCAGGTCGGGTATCAATGCTTTCTAAGCTGAATTTCTTGAATATAGGCAAGAAATCGCCTTGGATCGAAACTTTACAGTCGATGGGTTATCCACAAGTTGATCCAGTGGCATTAAAACCCCTGTTTGAATACTTAGAGTTCTGCTTAGAACAGATTTGTGCTGATAATGAATTGGGGGCCCTATTAAAAGCATTGGAAGGGGAATACGTTCTTCCCGGTCCTGGTGGCGACCCCATCCGTAACCCTGGAGTTTTACCGACGGGTAAAAATATCCACGCTTTAGACCCCCAGTCTATCCCGACCCTAGCGGCGGTCAAATCGGCTAAAATCGTGGTGGATCGTCTGTTAGAACGGCAAAAACTGGATAATGGCGGTAAATATCCCGAAACTATCGCTTGTGTTCTCTGGGGAACGGATAATATCAAAACCTATGGGGAATCCCTAGCACAAATTCTCTGGATGGTGGGGGTTCGTCCTCTTCCCGATGCTTTGGGACGGGTGAATAAATTGGAATTAATTCCCCTAGAGGAGTTAGGAAGACCGCGCATTGATGTGGTGGTGAATTGTTCTGGTGTTTTCCGGGATTTATTTATCAATCAGATGAATTTGCTTGACCAAGGTGTAAAAATGGCCGCGGAAGCAAACGAACCGCTGGAGATGAATTATGTCCGTAAACACGCTAGGTCACAAGCAAAAGAAATGGGTTTAACGGTTCGACAGGCAGCCACCCGCATCTTTTCTAATGCTTCCGGTTCCTATTCTTCTAACATCAATCTTGCGGTGGAAAATAGCAGTTGGGAAGACGAAAAAGAGTTACAGAATATGTATCTCAACCGCAAGGGTTTTGCTTTCGACTCTGATAATCCGGGGATGATGGCCGATAATCGTCAGTTGTTTGAAGCATCCTTAAAAACTGCGGAGGCAACTTTCCAAAACTTGGATTCTAGCGAGATTAGTTTAACCGATGTTTCCCACTATTTCGACTCGGACCCGACAAAAGTTGTCGCTAGTTTACGCGATGATGGCAAAAAACCGGCGGCCTATATTGCCGATACTACCACCGCTAATGCTCAGGTGCGTACTTTATCGGAAACCGTGCGCTTGGATACCCGCACCAAGTTACTCAATCCCAAATGGTACGAGGGAATGTTAAGTCACGGTTATGAAGGAGTCCGAGAATTATCGAAGCGTTTGGTTAATACGATGGGATGGTCGGCAACTGCTGATGCGGTGGATAATTGGGTTTATGAAGATGTGAACACCACTTTTATTCAAGATGAGGAAATGTGTCAGCGTCTGATGAATCTCAATCCTAATTCTTTCCGCAAGATGGTGGGAACCCTGCTAGAAGTTAATGGTCGCGGTTACTGGGAAACTTCTCAAGAGAATTTAGACCGCTTACAGGAACTTTATCAAGAAGTGGAGGACCGTATCGAAGGAATCGAGTAATTGATCTAGTAAAATACCTCAAGGTAGAGAGGCAAAATATCGCTTCTCTACCATTTTTGTCTAGGAAAAACTTACAGTATTTGAATCACTTGTCTTGATCATCTTGTTCGGACTGAATTCTTCTCTCTTTATCCCCTGTAACAAAAACCGTCACCAAACCTGTTAAAGTACCCGCACTCATAATTCCAGATGCCCAAACTTTATCATTAATCCCCAGATAAATAGAGCCACCTAAACCAACTATCGCAATCGTAAAACCCGCAATTTGTCCAAGATAAGAGCGGATATTATCGTTTTTTACCAGTTCTGTTTCTATCTTTCTTCGATGTTCACCTTCTTTCTCCGTCATAGACAAAATCCGATCAGCACTACCGGGCAAAACTTCTTCATATCCTTTTAGAATTGTTGGATGAGGAATCGGGCCAGAGAAGGTTATGCTTTTGTTTATTCGTCTCAGGAGAATCGAGATTTTAGTTGACTGATCAATAGTCTCATCTTCTAATATTTCATCTATGGACTCTAAAGGTCTTTCAACTAGCTCACTATTATCCTGGTCTTCTGACTTTTTACTTTCGTCGGACATTTTAAGACAACTTTCCCCCATATTCACAAATGGCATTGTAAATATCTAATCCTGTCTTCATCCAATCAGACTGAATTGCGGCAGCGTCTGGGTTCAAATGTACTTTTTTGCCCACAGGAACACGACAACGATAATCTAGATTGGCACGATAAGTCCCCCCTATATCTAGAACAGAGACCAGACCATCCATAAAGTACCGTCTAGGAATAGAGTAATTTTGGGAAGAAATGTCACGATAGTATTTTTTTACCATAACACCCTCGTTTAAGTTATGCCTACCCCTTTATTCTAGCATTTTATCATAGCAATTTTTTGAATTTATAAGAAATTATCACACTTAACCCATTTTTTACAGTTACAACACATAGCCACTACATTCGTACTATTAATGATCAAGGCAATTGACCGACCTTATCATTAAATCCTGACAAATATAAGTTTAAATTATAGCTATTGCGCCCTAAGAGCGATAATATTTAATATTAACCAGATTTATACCAAAGATAAATCATTATGGAAAATGTAGCCGAAAAACCCATTTTATCTCCTAAAGGAACCTTTCCTGCCAAAGTTGTCAAAGTTATTGACGACTATAAATTAGTGATCAATAGAGGTGAAATTAGTGGAATTCGAGAAGGTCAAAGAATGTTAGTTTACAATACCAGCGAAGAAGAAATAACAGATCCTCAGACTGGTGAGTCTTTAGGCTATCTTGACTTAGTGAGAGGGACGGGGACAATTACTTTTGTTCAAGAAAAAATATCGATTTTACAATCGGATAGAGCCAATAATAAAGGATCTAGATTGCTGGAGTTGTTGCTTAAAGAACAAGAAACCCCGTCCGATTTGATAGGAAAATTCTTAAAAAGAGCCGTAGGAGCGAATTCTAAGAACGATAAAAAGCCAATATCCGAGCTAATAAATCGTGAATTGTTAAATAAACTGCTAGTATGGGAATTATCCGAAACGTTACCTTTTGAAAACCCTCAAATTGGCGACTCAGTTAGACCTATTTAGACCTATCAATGGAACAACCAATATTAGAATACTTTTTATCTCTTAAATATCCGATTTCAATTTATCCCGAAGAAGAAGGCGGATACACGGCACTAATTCCCAATTTACCCGGATGTATGAGTCAGGGTGAAACTTTAGGGGAAGTGATTATTAATATTGAAGAAGCGGTGGTAAAAAAGCAATTACTTTGCTTTCTAAAAGATAAATAAATATCCCCATAACTTGTTGCGGGAATCTAGAGATGAAGAGATTGAAAAATGTCAAAATAATGAATAATTAGTTTGACATTTTTTTGGTACTTTCAGGTTCTTCGGTTTGTGTTATGCAATGGACGGGTGAAACTCTTATATAGAAAGACATTGCTTCGATTTTTGCCAATTGTTTTCCCTCTCTAACGAACTAATCAATTAAGTCTCTTGCTAAATAAGGATTTAGTCGATTTATACCACCCTATCGAACCATACCAAGTAACGAAGAACCAAAAAAACTAGGGAAAAATAAGTAGTCATGCAAAATTAATTACCCAAATAAAAAATTAAGAAGTATAATACATAAAAAAACGAAGCAGCAGGAAAATACAATGAGATTGATTAGAGACCTAAACCCCGAGAGCCAGAAAATGCTAGAGAGAATTTA